>RFJH01000154.1 GCA_003694975.1 Anaerolineae bacterium
CGCCTCGTGGGCGTGACCGACGACCATGAAGGCGCGCGGATCGGCCTCGCGCACGATGGCTTTCAGGCGCGTCACCTCGGTGCGCGTGACCACGCAGTAGAGCACAGCGCGCGGCGCGCGCGTGTAGGCTCCTTCGCCATGCAGGAGGGTCACGCCGCGATCCAGGTCGTGCAGGATGCGCCCGGCCACCGCCTCGGCCTGCGTGGTGACGATCAACGCCGTGCGCACCGCGCCGCGCCCTTCGGCGGTCGTCTCGGCGACGAGGCCGCTCACGTAGAGGGCGATCAGGGCGTAGAGCGCCTCTTTCCAGCCAAAGACGAACCCCGCTGCCAGCATCACCGCGGTATCCACCATCAGGTAACTTTGCGAGATGGGCACGCCGCGCCAGCGGTTGAGGATGCGCGCCAGGATGTCGCTCCCGCCGCTCGTCCCCTGGCCGCGATAGACCAGCCCATATCCCACGCCGCTCACCACCGCGCCGTAGAGCGAGTTGAGCACCAGGTCGTCGGTCAGGCCTTGCGGGGGGAGGTAGAGAGTCAGGAAATCCACGAAGAAGGAATAAGCGAGCACGGCGAGTGCCGTCCGCAGGGCGAAGCGCCTCCCGCCCAGAAAGCGCCATCCGAGGGCGAAAAGCGGCACGTTGCCCAGGAAAATCATCAAACCAATCGGCCATCCGGTGAGATGATTGACCAACTGGGCGATGCCGCTCACACCGCCGCTGGCGAGGTCCGCCGGGATGAGGAAGAGACGCAGACCGACGGCCTGAACCAGCGCGCCGACCAGGATCAGGGCGAGGTCGCGGGCGGAGGGGTAAAGGCGGCGGGAGAGGTCCACGAGGCGCGCCACGCGTCGAGCGCGCGCGAGCGCGCCGGTCCCGTTCGTTCCGCTCACGTCTCCAACTCCACACCCGCCAGCCGCTCGATCACGCCGATGACCGCCGAGTTATCCAGGTCACCCATGCCCATTTGCAGCATGGCGTGGAACAACTGGGCATTCTCCGCCGTGGCGGGCAAGGGGACGCCGTATTCGCGCGCCGTATCGAGCACGATGGCGAGGTCTTTGGCCTGCATGTAAGCCTTGAAGCCCGGGGCGCGGTTGCCCTCGAAGAGGCGCGGCGGCTTCACATCGAGCGTCCAGCACTGGGCTGCGCCGCCGCGAATGGCCTGCACGACTTTGCGCGGGTCGGCGCCGGCCTTCTGCGCCAGGATGAGCAACTCGCCCATGGCGACCATCTGCGCGGCGACCATGATCTGATTGCAGGCCTTCGCGATCTGGCCTGCGCCCGTCTCGCCGACGTGGGTGATGCTCTTGCCGATGGCTTGCAAAACGGGCATGACCTTCTCCAGCGCCTCCGCCGGCCCGCCGACCATGATGGTCAGCGTGCCTTTTTGGGCGCCGATATCCCCGCCGGAGACAGGCGCATCCAGGCACTGCACGCCCACCTTTCCCAACTCCGCGGCGATGTGGCGCGCCGTGGCGGGCTTGATGGTGGAGTTATCCACGAAGATCAGGCCTTCGTGTGCGCCCTCGATGATGCCCTTCTCACCCAGGGCGACCAACTCCACATCCGGTGAATCGGGCAGGTTGGTGAAGACCACGTCCACCTGCGCGGCGACCTCGGCAGGCGAGAAGGCGGGACGCGCTCCTTCGGCGGCCAGTTCGTCCACCGCGGCGCGGCTGCGATTGTGGACCACGAGAGGGAATCCGGCCTTCAAGATGTTGCGGGCCATGGGCTTACCCATCAGGCCCAATCCGATGTAACCGACTTTGAGCATAGGAAACTCCTTTTTTGTCACAGCAGTCCGATGTACACTTCAAACAGCGGGATGGGATAGAAGAGAGTCGCCAGTTTCTGCACACGAGCATAGGCGGAAAGGGCGCGGCGGATATCGTAAATGCTCCGCACATGGTAATCGCCGGAGTATTCCGGCCCGGCCAGGGCGCGTCCGAGGCGGTAGGCAAGGTTTTCCGTCGGGCCGGAGATCACGATCCGTCCGCCTGGTTTCAGTAGACTGCAAAGATGCTCCAGCGTGCGATCGAGGTCTTCCACGTGCTCCAGAACGTCGAGAGCAAGGACGATATCGAACGAGCCCGGTGTATAGATTCCTTCCGGTACAGCGCGCGCGTCGTAGATGGCAAGGTTGGCAGGGAAATCCAGGCGCGCCTGCACGTGCTTCAATGGTGCCAGGTCCACATCCACGGCGACGACGCGCGTGCAAATCTGCGCCAGGAAAGGAAGCATCACGCCACTGCCGCAGCCGAAATCCAGGGCGAGGCCATAGGGTGACTCGCGCTCCAGATAGCGCATGACGCGATAGATACGTTCCCAGAAGAGAAAGTTGATCAGGGGGTTGGGATGAGAATAGGCCGGAAAGGCGGCCTCGTCCAGAGAGCCGGGAGGGGCTTCACGCAGTGCTTCCCGAATGGCGGTGAGGAAGCGCCCTTTATACCCCCGAAACTCTTTTCGGTTCATCGGTGTCTCTCCTCCAGGGGGGGCGAAAGTGGCTTGGTTGGCACGGATTGCAGGTCAATTGAGATTGCCGAGAGCAAGAACTGGATACCCAGGATGACCGAAAGGGTGGGTAGCATCACCGTCCCCGTCGGCGCAGGGATGCCAAGACCGGCATAGTAAGCCCATTTGTAACTCCCGAAAATCAAACCGAAGAGAAGCAGCGGCAGGCCGGCCAGGAGGAACACGGATTCCATGTTGAAGTCGTAAAGGTAATTTTTCAAGACAATGCGGCGCAGAAAAGTGCGCAGCAACTTGAGCGGAAAAGTCATCAGGACGCGCCGAATGGAAATGTTGGAGGTCTCATCGCCGTAGCGGGCGGGGATGGGCACATCGCGCACGCAGGCGCCAACCAGGTAAAGGTAACTGAGCATGGAGGTCTCGAAGTAGTAAGAGTGGTCAATGCGCTCCAGAGGCAATTGGCGTAGCACCTCACTGCGGATGGCCAGAAAACCGTTCGTGGGATCGAAGCAGTTCCAGTAACCGGTAGCAGCCTTGGCCGCGAAACTGAGCGCCATGTTCCCCAGGCGACGAATCCAGGGCATCTGCCGCAGAGCCTGAAAATCGCGGAAGCGGTTGCCTTTGGTGTAATCCGCCTCGCCGAGCAGAAGAGGAGTAAGCAAGTCGGGGAGATAGGAAGGGTCCATCTGGCCATCGCCGTCTATCTTGACGACCACATCCGCGCCGAGTTCAAGAGCCTTGCGGAAGCCGGTGACCATCGCGCCTCCGACACCTTGATTTTTGGTATGACGCAACAGGACGACGCGCCGATCCCGCGCCGCGACCGCCGCGACGACTTCCGCCGTCCCGTCTTTGGACGCATCGTCCACGACGATGACATGCCGCACGTACCCGGGCAATCCGCGCAAGACCTCAGCAATGTGCCGCTCGACGTTATAAGCCGGGACGACGATGGCAATGGCGTGCTTCCGGAAATGTACGTGTTCCCTACCCATTGTGCCTCATTATACGGGATTTCCTCACAGTCTCATCTCGTGCCCAGGATGTGAACACCGTAAGAATCCAGATCGAGGGCGGTCAGCGGGCGTGATGGGAACACTGTGCCGGTGGAGAGCAAGGTGTGCCATGACCGAGCGGTCACGGAGGCCGGCAGTGACAGGCGCAGTGGACGCGCGACGAAGTTCAACGCGATGAGGATCTCTTCATCCCCTTCACGGCGCCGATAGAGCATCACCTGTCTCGTCGGCGTGGGGAGGAATTCGAACTCCCCGCGACGCAACGCGGCGTATTCCTTGCGCAAGGCGATCAGTTGACGCGTAAAGTTGAGCAGAGAAGCGGGATTTTCTTGCTGGGAAGACACGTTGCGGTGGGTGTAATTCGGGTGCACCGGCAGCCAGGGCGTGCCGGTGGTGAAGCCGGCATGAGGAGAATCGTCCCATTGCATGGGGCTGCGGCAGCCGTCACGCCCTTTGTAGAACGGCCAGTACTTTCGCCCCGGCGGATCGAGAATCTCACTTCGACGCAGACGGATATCCCGCATCCCAATTTCCTCGCCGTAGTACAGGAACGGCGTGCCGCGCAGGGTCAACAACAATGCCATGAGGACCTTGAGGCGCGCATCGTCCTCGCCGTGAGCATAGCGCGTGGCCATACGAGGCACATCGTGATTGCCCAAGACGTAATTCGGCCAAATGCCGTGCTCGGCGTAGAGGCGTTCCCACTCCTCAATGGCTTTTCGGAACGCTCTGGGGGCAAACGGCGAACGCAGGAAGCGAAAGTGGAAAGCAGCATGCAGACGGTCCGGGCCGCAATAGCGGATGATTTTCTCCGGCGTGGAGAGGAACGTCTCACCGACGGCGTAGCGACCGGGGCGCTCGTCCAGGATGGCGCGCAACTCGCGTAATAGAGGGATCATTTCCGGACGGTCGGCATCGTAGATGTGGCGCTGACGGTCGAAGGCGCGCAGGCCAGGGCGGAAAGGGTTCTCGCGGAAGGCCTCATCTTTGAAATAGACGTTGAACACGTCCAGGCGGAAGCCGTCCACACCGCGAGCAAGCCAGAAGCGCACCACGTCCAACTGCGCCCGGCGGACTTCGGGATTGCGCCAGTTAACATCCGGTTGCTGGGGCAAGAACATGTGGTAGTAGTACTGATCCCGCTCTGGGACATACGTCCAGGCGCGTCCCCCGAAGACGGATTGCCAGTTGTTGGGACGGTCGCGCCAGAGATACCAGTCCGCCCTGGGGTTTTCACGGCTGGAGCGGGATTCGAGGAACCAGGGATGCCGGTCGGAGGTATGGTTGAGGACGAGGTCGAGGATCACGCGCAGGCCGCGCGCGTGCGCTTCGTCCAGCAAGCGGTCGAAGTCGGCGAGCGAACCGAAGCGTGGGTCCACGTCGGTGTGGTCGCTGACATCGTAGCCGAAGTCGGCATCGGGGGTCGGGTAGAAGGGGGAGAGCCAGATGGCGTCCACGCCCAGGTCGGCCAGATAGTCCAGGCGAGAGAGGATGCCGGGGAGGTCACCCAGGCCATCACCATTGCTATCGGAGAAGGAACGGGGGTAAATCTGGTAGATGATGCCTTCGCGCCACCAAAGAGAGGGTTCGGTCATGGGAGTATCCTTAGAAGGAGTTTCACAAAAGTATACAGGAGAATACCATTGGCGCAAGGTTATGAAGTGACCTGACGTTTTCGTAAAGTGAAGATAGAATATCCGCATCCCAATAGTGTTACAATTCACGGAGAGCGATGAAACCATCTGATGGCTATATTCTCCTTGTAGAAAACGACCCCGATATCGGTGACCGGATTGCCCGCCAGGCATTACGCCCGTTGGGTTACCGGGTGAGCGTGGTGAGCGATGTCAGTGCGGCCATTCAACAGGCCGCCAAACAGCCTCCCGATCTGGTCATCAGCAACCTGAACCTGCCGGGGTTGAGCGGCAAGGACCTGCTGGTGGCATTGAACTCGCAGGGATTGAACACGCCGCTCATCGTCATTGCCGAGCGAGGACAGGAGCAGGACGTCATCCAGGCGTTTCGGCTTGGCGCGGCGGATTACCTGCTGTGGCCGGCGCGCGAGGCGGAGGTCGTCGCCGCGGTGGAGCGCGTCCTGAAGCAGGTGGAAGAGCGACGCGCTCGCCGGCAACTGGAGCAGCGCCTGCGCGAGGCCAACCGCGAATTGCAACGCAAAGTGCATGAACTGACCACTATTCTCGGCGTGGGGAAGGCGGTTGTCTCCATCACCGATCAACGCGTGGTATATGACCGCATTGTGGAGGGCGCGGTGGAGGTTGCCGCCGCCGATATGGGATGGCTGAGCCTGCGAGAGGAGAAGCGCGGCGCGTTCCTCATGGTTGCCCAGCGCAACCTGCCCCCCGGCTGGGCCAGGAAATTGCATCAGGCGGTAGATGACGGCGTCAGTTCCCTGGTCGCCCTTTCCGGTGAGACTCTGCTCATCCACGGCGAGGCGCTCAAGCGTTTCAAGATCGCCGCGCTGGGAAAATCGGCTGCGGTAGTGCCGATCAAGGCCAAGGATGATGTGATCGGCCTGCTGATTGTCGTGCGCAAACAAGAAAGAGCATTTGGCTCCGAAGAGCAAACCTTACTGGAAGGGATGGCCGATTATGCCGCCATCTCCCTGGTCAACGCGCACCTTTTCCGCGCGCTGGAGCAGTCTGCCGAGGCTGCCCGTTCCGGTGAGAAACGGCAGAACGCTCTTTTGCAGTCCCTGCGCGATGCATTGCAGAACGAGTTGCGCGCCGCACTTTATCCCTTGAACGCACTGCGAAACGGCGAATTAGGCTCTTTGAACAAGGAGCAGTCCGATGCGTTGCAAGCCATTCAACAAGCCCTGCATCGTCTTTCCGAAGCAGCCAACAAAACCATCCCTCCACTCGCCTCGGATGACCGCTCCAATAAAAAGAACGAGATGTAAGCACAGTCGATGACGAAGACCGACCTGATTCTTCTCGCCCTGGATGAAACGGCGACTCTGACATTGATGGAACGCGCACTGCGGGCAGCGGGGTACGAGACAGCCGTTGCACATGAGGAGGCCTCTCTGCAAAAGGCGCTCCAGGAGAGCAGCCCGGCCCTGGTGCTGGTGGGAGAACGCCTCGATGGAAAAGACGGGTTGCAACTGGCCGATGCGTTACTGGAACGTTTCCCCACCTTGCCCATCGTGCTTTTTAGTGAGCGTGATAGGCCTGAACTGGCCAGAGAAGCCTTGAGAATCGGCATCAGTGGCTACCTCCATCCGCCATTGCGCATGCAGGATATCGTCGCGGCCATCCGGCAGAGCCTGGAGCGCGCCCGGCGACTCGGCGATTGGCTGCGACGCGAGGTCAAACGTACTACCGCCTCGCTGGAACGACGCGTCAACGAACTGGAGACCCTGTTGCGCCTGGGACGGCAAATCACCGCTTCCCTGGATTTGGAGACGGTGCTGAAGAGCGTGGTCGTCGCAGCCGTAGACCTGACCGGCGCCGAAGAGGGCGGTCTCCTCATGCTCAGCGAGGATGGCCGGGAACTCTATCTGCGCGCCGGGCACAACTTCGAGGCCGGCGAAGGAGGGGATTTCCGTCTGCCGGTGCAAGGTAGCCTGGCCGGGCAAGTAGTGGAAAGCAAAGAGCCACTTGTGCTCAACAGCCCCGACCCTCAGAAAATCAAAACGGCTTACCTGGTTCACGCCCTGATCTACGTCCCCCTGCGCTTGAAAGAGCGCGTCATCGGCGTCTTGGGAGTGGATAACCGTGTGCAACGCCGACCGTTCACGCAGCACCATGCCTTGCTGATGGCCGTGTTGGCCGATTACGCGGCCATTGCCATCGAGAACGCGCGTCTGTATCGCCTCTCGGAAGCAGAGCGCGCCAAACTCGAAACCACGTTTGGTAACATCGAGGACGGTGTGATGCTGCTCGATACCGAGAATCGCATTTTGTTGATCAACGACGCCATGCGTCGCGCCTTTAACTTGAATCAGAGCAACCTGATCGGGCAGCACGTTCTGAATGTTATTACGCATGATGACCTGGTCTCCATGCTGGAGCGAAGCGAGAAAGATGCCCTCAAGTACCATGAAATCCACTTCGAGGACGGGCAGGTCTTCAACGCGCAATATACGCCGATTCCCGGTGTGGGCGCGGCCATCACCATGCAGGATATCACCTATCTCAAGGAACTGGACCGCATCAAGAACGACTTTGTGCATACCGTCTCACACGACCTGCGCTCTCCCCTGACCGCCGTCCTGGGCTACACCGAACTTCTGGAACGCGTCGGACCGCTCAATGAGCAGCAGATGACCTTCGTCCGTCGCATCCAGAGCAGCATCCAGGCCATCACCGCCCTGGTGGATGACTTGCTCGACCTGGGACGCATCGAGGCCGGTTTCGATACGCGCCGCGAGATCGTTCATCTGGAAGGCATCTTGCACTATACGCTGGACAATCTGCAACTCCAGATCGAGCAGAAGGGTATCCGTGTGCATTCCGAGGTGGAGGCCGACCTGCCGCCTGTGCGTGGCAACCCCATTCGTCTGCGCCAGATGCTGGATAACCTGATCGGTAACGCCATCAAATACACGCCGGAGGGAGGGGACATCTGGGTTGATATGAACGTCAGAGACCAACAGGTTATCATTCGCGTTCGAGATTCTGGCCCCGGCATCCCTCCTGAAGACCAGCCGCATATCTTTGATAAGTTTTATCGAGCCAGCAACGTTCCTCCCGGTGTCTCCGGCTCAGGCCTGGGACTGGCCATCGTCAAATCCATTGTGGAGAGCCACCAGGGGCGCGTGTGGGTCGAATCGACTCTCGGCGAAGGTTCGACCTTTATTGTCGTCCTTCCCTCTTATGATGTGGAAACTCTACCATCGCCGCCCTGAGTTAAAGCCATGCCTCCGCAGTTCCCTGCGGAGGCTTTCGCCAAAGGAGGAGACAGTGAGGAGCATCTTGGAGGTGTCTGTTCCGTCTCCATGCGTATCATACCGCATATTTCTATTTGCCATAGAGCCAAACGTCACCTCTCAATAGTGACGTTGTTCACAAACAGGCCTTTTCTCAGGGCTTTTTCACCGCTTGTGAGACGCTCAAGGGAACATTCGCTTATTCGGCCTCGGAGGTCCTTTTCCTGATGAGACTATCACATCTCTTCGGCCAAACACTTCGTCAACCGCCTGCGGAGGCGGAGGTCGCCAGCCATCAATTGCTCATGCGGGCGGGCTTCATCCGTCCACTCGGCGCGGGCATCTTCTCCTACCTGCACCTGGCGCGGCGCTCGATGAACAAGATCGAGGCCATCTTGCGGCAGGAGATGGATGCCATCGGCGGACAGGAAATCACCATGCCGGTGGTCCACCCTGCCGACATCTGGAAAGCGACCGGTCGCTGGCATCAGATCGGCGCCGAGATGGGGCGCTTCAAAGACCGCAACGGGCATGATATGGTGCTGGCGATGACGCACGAGGAAGTCGTCGCCGACCTGGTGCGGCGCGAGGTGCACTCGTATAAGCAACTGCCACGCCTGATCTACCACATCCAGACCAAATGGCGCGATGACCCGCGTCCGCGCGCCGGCCTGATTCGCGTGCGTGAGTTCACGATGAAAGATAGTTACAGCCTGGACGCCGACTGGGAAGGCCTGGAAAAGCAGTATCGCGCCCACTATCAGGCCTATTTCAACATCTTCCACCGCTGCGGCCTGCCGGTCGTCGCCGTGGCCTCAGACGTGGGCATGATGGGCGGCAAACTGGCGCACGAATTCATGTATCTCACGCCCATCGGCGAGGATACCCTCCTGATCTGCGATTCCTGCGGCTATATGGCCAACCGCCAGGTCGCCCGCTTCCAGAAACGCTCCCCCGCGCCGGAAGACCCGCGCCCGCTGGAGAAGGTCGCTACGCCGGAGACGAACACCATCGAAGCCCTGGCGCGCTTTCTGGAAATCCCCGCCTCCCGCACGGCGAAGGCGGTCTTCCTGATGGCCGAGGTCGAGGAAGAGGGGCGCTTCGTGGAGAAGTTCGTCTTCGCGGTAGTGCGCGGCGATATGGACCTGAACGAGACAAAACTGGCGAACGCCGTCGGCGCGCGGTCGCTGCGCCCTGCCACGGAGGAGGAAATCCGCGCCATCGGCGCGGAGCCGGGATACGGTTCACCCATCGGCGTGAAAGGGGCGTTGATTGTGGTGGACGATCTTATCCCCGAATCGCCGAATCTGGTCGCCGGCGCGAACGAGGCGGGATACCACTTCCTGAACGTCAATTACGGGCGGGATTACACCGCCGACCTCGTGGCCGATATCGCCGTGGCCGCCGATGGAGCGCCCTGCCCCGAATGCGGCGAAGCGATGTCCGCCCGGCGCGGCGTGGAGGTGGGCAACATCTTCCAACTCGGCACGCGCTACAGCGAAGCCCTGGGCTGCACCTTCCTCGATAAGGACGGGGAGCGCAAACCGGTGGTGATGGGCTCCTACGGCATCGGCGTGGGGCGTCTCCTGGCCTGCGTGGCGGAGGAACACCACGACGAGCACGGCCTGGTCTGGCCGATCAGCGTCGCCCCGTTCCAGGTGCACCTCGTCGCACTGCGCGGCGGCGAGGAGACCGCCGAAGCCCTCTACGCCGAACTGACCGAAACGGGCGTCGAAGTCCTCTACGACGACCGCGAGGAGAGCGCCGGGGTCAAGTTCAAAGATGCCGACCTGATCGGGGTCCCGATCCGGCTCACGGTCGGGGAGCGTTCGCTGGCGCGCGGCGGGGTGGAGGTCAAGTTACGGCGCGAGGCGGAGCGCGTCCTCGTCCCGCGCGAGGCGGTGCGCGCGCACGTAGAGGGTCAGATTCGGGCGCTGGAGGCGGAGATCGCCGCCCGCGTCGTGCCCGTCGAGTACCGCGTCTGAGTCATGCCCGCCATTGACATCGCCCATCTCAAGAGTCAGGCCACCTATCTGGGTTCGCTCTTCACGAACCCGGAGAAGTTTGTGCGCGTCCTGCACGAGACGCTGGATTTTTACGTCAACCGCACGCGGCGCAGAGGGCAGGCCATTGCGCCGGCCTCCCTGCTACCCACCTATCGCACGCCGCCTCTCGTCTTGCGGTACATTCAGGGCGAACTCGCCCCGCGCGCCCGCGCGAACCCCGTCCGCGCGCTCGAACTGGCCGACGAACTCTGGGACGCGGGCTATCTGGAGACCCGGCTGCTGGCCGCGTTCCTGCTGGGGCAAATCCCCCCTCAAGAGGAACGCCTCCTGGCGCGCCTCACGGCCTGGATGGGACAGGTGCGCGATCCCAACGTGCGCACATCCTTGCTTTCCATCAGCCTCTCCCGCCTGCGCAAGGAAACCCCCGACCGCTTTCTCGCCCTGGTCGCCGAGTGGTTGCATCCGGCGCGCGAGCACCTCTGGTCGAACGGCATCCGGGCGCTTCTGCCACTGATCGCCGACCCCGATTTCGAGAACCTGCCCGCCGTTTTCCGCATCGTTGAACCGGCCCTCCTGGCGGCCCCGACGGCGTTGCAATACGACCTGGAGGAACTCATCCTGGCCTTGCACCGCGCTTCGCCGGTCGAGACGCGCGTTTTCTTGAAGGACGTCCTCGCCCGCGCGGAGACCCCGCAAACCGCCATCTTGCTACGCCGAATCTCTCCCGCCTTCCCCCCAGACCTGCGCGAGGCGTTGCGCGACCGGTTGCGTCCCCGACGCTGACGCGGACGACCCCCACCCCGGAGAAGAACCATGACGATTGACCCGAAACGCCTGATTTTCTTGCACGGCCTGGAAAGCAGCAGTCAGAGCAGCAAGGCCGTTCTCCTGCGAAGCCTTTTCCCCGGCATGTTGACCCCGGATTTCACCGGCTCGTTGGAAGAACGCATGGCGCAACTCGCCCCCATCCTGGGCGATGCGACCGGTTGGATGATTATCGGCTCCAGTTTCGGCGGGCTGATGGGAGCGCTTTTCACCTGTCAGCACCCCCATCAGGTGCGCAAGTTGATCCTGCTGGCTCCGGCGCTCAACCTGCCTGCCTTTGCCGAGAACCTCCCCGCGCCGGTGGACGTGCCGACCGTGGTCATCCACGGCACGCAGGATGACGTCGTCCCGCTGGAGCCGGTGCGAGCATTGGCCAAACGTGTCTTCCGCAATCTGACCTATCATGTGGTCGAGGACGGCCATCGTCTGCAGAAGACCGTCCCGACGCTGGACTGGAAGGCACTGCTGGAATAGAGCAACCGCCCCCCTTTTCCTGTGCTACAGAAGCAAAACGGGTCAACGCCTGGGTTGACCCGTTTGTGATTAAGGTTTTCGGATACTTCTGGCTTTTGTCTTACGGAAGCGCTTGGTGATTTCAGAGCGGAGCACCTCGGCAGCCCTCTCCTGGTTGGATTCCACTGCCCAATCGAGGGGAGTTTTCCCGTTATCGTCCTTGATTTTCAAGTCGGCTCCGTTGTAGAGCAAAAGGATAATCATCTCGGTCTGGCCGGTTTGGGCGGCGAGGTGGAGAGGGGTTGCGCCGTCCGCCCGTCGGGCATTCGGGTCGGCGCCGTGATCCAGGAGGATGCGCGCGGCTTCAAGTTGTTTGCCCTCGACGGCGGCGTGCAGAGGGGTTGACTTGAGAGGGTTATTGGCAGGCAAATTGAGCGGTGCGCCGGCGCGGATGAGGAACTCAATCACCTCGCTTTGCCCGAATCGCGCCGCCACGCTCAGGGGAGGAAAGCCATCTTCGCCACAGGCGTCCACCATTTCAGGCTGTCGGGCAAGGATGCGGATGATCTGGCTGGTCCTCCCCAAAGCGGCTGCTTCACAAATGTTGAGCAGGAC
>RFJH01000155.1 GCA_003694975.1 Anaerolineae bacterium
ACCGCATCGGCGTTGAACGGGTCGCCATTGGGGAAGACCACGCCCTCGCGCAGGTGGAAGGTGTACGTCTTGCCATCTTCGCTGACATCGTAACTCTCGGCCAGCGCGGGCACCACCTCACCTGCCGTACCGGGCTTGTTGTTCAGCAGGCCATCGGCGCACTGGTGGAACAGTTCCCAGTCGTGGAAACTGTAAACCCAGGAAATCTCCCAACTCGACCAACTATCGGTCGTGCCGATGACCAGAGCCTCTTCCTCCGCAGGAGCGGGTGCCTCGGTCTCCGCAGGAGCAGGTGCTTCAGTCTCCGCAGGAGCGGGCGCCTCGGTCTCCGCAGGGGCAGGTGCCTCGGTTTCTTTTGGCACAGGTGGCGCCGCGGTCGGTGCAGACGGCTTACAAGCCGCCAGCGCCATACTGGCTACGATCAGCAAACCGAGGATAACGAACAGTTTGGAACGCATTTTCTCCTCCTTAGAGAATTGTCAAACGGTGAAATCAGAGTGAACTCGGCGTACTTTACAGGCGATCTCTCCTTGCAACACCTCCTTTCCTCAACTACAACGGTCTTCCAGATGAAAGACGCCTTAGATTATACGCGTAGAGGAACGATTGTCAAGCGGGTTAGAAGGCGATGTCTGCAATTAAGCCGCTCCGCGTCACAAACGTCTGCTCACTTCCCGCGCGGAACTACTTTCTCCCTCGCAGGCACGCCCCCCGCCCAGACAACGACACGGTGATACAATTACCCCGATGGACGAATCGGCTCTCATCCGCGCGGCCCAAGGCGGCGACCTGGACGCCTTTAACCGCCTCGTCCTGGCCTATCAAGACCTGCTCTTCAACACCGCCCTGCGCATCCTCGGGGAGGAGGAAGCCGCCGCCGACGCCACACAGGAGGCCTTTCTCTCCGCCTTCCGCAAAATCACCTCCTACCGCGGCGGCTCGTTTCGAGCCTACCTGTTGCGCATCGTCACCAATGCCTGCTATGACGAACTGCGCCGCAGACGCCGTCGCCCCACCACCCCCATCGAGCCACTGACCGATTCCGGTGAGGAAGTGGAGTCCCCTCCCTGGCTCGCCGACCCATCCCTCTCGCCTGAAGAGCGTGTCGAAATGGCCGAACTGGAGCGCGCCATCCAGCACTGCCTGGACTCCCTCCCCGACGACTTTCGCACCGTGGCCGTTCTGGTGGATGTGCAAGGCCTGAGTTATCGTGAAGTGGCCTCCATCCTGCGTAAACCGGTCGGAACCATCAAAAGCCGCCTGGCCCGCGCCCGTCTGCGGATGCAAGAATGCCTGCAAGCCTTCGCGGAACTTTTGCCCGCCGCGTTCCGTCTGGAAGGTGAGACACGCGCATGAGTAAACGACCTTCTTCACGCGACCTGGAAACCCTCTCGGCCTACCTGGACGGCGAGTTGACACAGGCCGAAACCAAACGCCTGGAATCCCGCCTCGAATCCGACCCCGGCCTTCGCGCCGCGCTGGACGCGTTGCTCCGCACTCGCGCCCTTCTCCGCCGCACCCCACGGCGACGTGCGCCGCGCAACTTCACCCTTTCCCCACGACAGGTGGCATCCAACCCACCCATGCCGCCGCTCTACAGCGTCTTCCGACTGGCTTCTGCCCTGGCAACCGTCCTGCTGCTCTTTACGTTCGCGGCGCACCTTCTCATCCCGCCGGCAGCAGCCACCGCTCCTACACTTGCCTACCGTGTCGGCGGCGCACCAGAGGAGGGGCTCCCAGCTCAGGAGGCCGCCCCATCCCCCACCGAGACCGCCGCGCTTCCCCTGGCACCTGTTCCGCCTGCCGAGGCAGAAGCCACAGGCAAGGAACAACCGGAGATGGCAGAGGCCGAGTCCCTCGCCGAGCCTACCGCTCCCGCCCCTACCCCATCCCCCGCGCCTCAGGCTGCAAAGGCAGCCCCTCAAAAGCCCCCCACACCGACACCTGTCTTCACTCCATCTCAACCCACTCCCTCCCCGACGAACCCCTGGAAGATAGCTCTGTTCGCCCTGGCTGCTCTGGCCCTCCTCTTCGGCCTGGCCGCCCTCACCGTCCGAGGCGTGACATTCTACCGATGGCAAAAGAAGATCGAGAAGACCAGGTAAATTTTTGCATTCGCTGCGGTGCGCGCGTGGAACGACGGGAACGCTTCGGCAAAGTGCGTCCCGTCTGCCCTGCCTGCGGGTGGATTTACTTCGCCGACCCCAAAGTCGCGGCGGCGGCGCTGATCGAACAGGAGGGACGCGTGCTGCTCGTGCGCCGCATCCACCCGCCCTATCAAGGCTGCTGGACCCTGCCCGCCGGTTTCGTCAACGCCGGAGAGGACCCGGCCCGCGCCGCTGAGCGCGAATGCCTCGAGGAGACCGGGCTGCGCGTGCGTGTCACCGGCCTGTTCGATATCATTGCCGGTCGCGAACACCCGCGCGGGGCAGATTTCGTCATCGTCTATCGTGCCGAGGTGGTGGAAGGTCACCTGCACGCAGGAGACGATGCCGATAAGGCTGCTTTCTTTCCTTTACACACTCTCCCCCCACTGGCTTTTCACGCCACGAAAAAGGTACTGGCAAGCCTGTAACACCGCCCATCGCGCGTATAATTACCGCCATGAAAAAACGCTTTCCCGCACACGGCTGGCTGGGCCTCACACTCATCATCGTTTTCTGGGAACTCAACTGGGGATTGCGCGGGCTGCGCACCCATTGGGCATTCTTCCCCCTCTGGCTCGGCTACTCCCTGACCCTGGACGCTTTGACGTTCTGGCGCACGGGCACATCACTGCTCAAACGAAGCCGGAGAAAGTACATCGGTTTGTTCCTCGCCTCGGCGCCGGTATGGTGGCTCTTCGAGGCGTTCAACACCCGCTTGCAGAACTGGCAATACGTGGGCGCGGAGTACTTCACGCGCCTGGAATTCGCCTTCTGGGCAACGCTGAGTTTCACCACCGTCATCCCGGCAGTCTTCGAAGCGGCAGAACTGGTGTCCGGCCTGAGAGTCGTCCAACGCCTGGGGCATGGCCCGTCCCTTCGTCTCGGTCGGGAAACGTTGAGGAACGTCTTCATCGCCGGCTGGGTGATGATGGCAATGATGCTCCTCTGGCCGCGTTTATTCTTCCCGTTCCTGTGGCTGTCCCTGTTCTTTGTCCTCGAGCCGATCAACGTCTGGCTGGGGAATCGTTCCCTCACACAGCGTCTTCGGGAGGGGGATTGGCGTCCCATCCTCGCTTTGTGGCTGGGGGTACTACTCACCGCCTTCTTCTGGGAGATGTGGAATTACCTCTCCTATCCTAAATGGGTTTATCACCTCCCCTGGGGAGATTTCTACCACGTCTTCGAAATGCCACTCCTGGGCTATCTGGGATACCTGCCGTTCGCGCTGGAACTTTATGCTCTATATCATTTCCTCGCGGGGTTGCTCGGTGATAAAGACAGCGACTACGTGCGGCTCTAGAATGCTACTCTTTCCTGCGGTGAAGCGAACATGATCCCCGGCTTAGATGGGCTGCGCGCCGTCGCTTTCTTGCTGGTCTTCGCCGTGCACACGGATTATCTGAACTTCGGCTGGACCGGCGTCCAGTTGTTCTTCGTACTCTCCGGCTTTCTCATCACAGGGATCTTGCTGGAGATGAAAGAGCACCTCCCCGCGGGCGCGTACTTCGTCCGCTTTTACGGCAGACGTTTCTTACGCATTTTCCCTTTGTACTATTTCTACCTCTTCCTCATGGTCGCTGTGACCACCTTTCTCCTGGCGCATGGCTACCGCCCAAACTACATGCGTCTCTTCCGGGAGCAACTGCCGTATGCTCTGGCGTACATCTACAATTTCTTTTACAGTAGTTCACTTTTTGAGCACCACAAATACCTAGAACATTTCTGGTCCCTATCGGTTGAAGAACAATTCTACGTTTTCTGGCCACTGGTCGTCTTCCTGACCCCCAAACGCCATCTCAAAAAACTCTTCCTGGGCGCCATCACCCTGGGGCCGGCGATGCGCATCGCCCTGGCCATCCTGTATCGTGCCCACCCCTTCGACCTGCTCGGCCAGGACGTCGCCACAGGCATTTACCCTCTGCCACTCAGCCACATTGACGCCTTCGCCTGGGGCGCTTTGATCACCCAGGACCCGATTCGCCATGCCAGAGAAAAATTCTACGCCCTGCTACTCGCTGTCCCTTCCCTTGGCTTCCTCGCCCAATGGGTTGCTACAGGCTCGCTCGGCGAATGGCACACACTGGGATACCCGTTCGCCATGCCCCACGCGGCGCAATTCATCTGGGGCTACTCCATCCTGAATTACTGGTTCGCAATCGTGATTTATGGCGTGGCGCGCGAAGGATGGTTCCTGCGTTTCCTGGAATGGGGGCCGATTCGATATCTGGGAAAAATTTCCTACGGGTTGTACGTCTACCACTTAGCCATCATCTGGTTCGTAGCGCGCATCCGTGACATGGGCATTGAGAATGAGGGCATTGCCAAACCACTCACGGCCGGCATCGCCCTGATCGTCACCGTTCTGGTTGCTTCACTGAGTTACTTTGCGCTGGAGAAACCCATCCTGTCCCTGAAGGACCGTTTCTTTCCTCGCCGCAATTAAGGTCGCGGTACCGCTCTGCACGAGCGCGGTGCCGGAATCCTCCTCGCGTCCCACCTCCCCACCCTCCTCGTTTTCTGTTAGACTCTTACCGCCATGCTTGAGCGTCTGAAGACGACCCTGCGTCGCGAATGCGGGCTGGCCCCCGATCAACCCGTGGTGGTCGGCGTTTCCGGTGGGCCGGATAGCCTGTGCCTTCTGGACATCCTCCATCAGGCCGGCTACCCCCTCATCGTGGCCCACTTCAACCACTGCCTGCGCCCGGAGGCAGATGAGGACGCGCGCGCCGTGAAACGCCTGGCGACCAGGTTGGAACTGCCCTTCGTGATGGAGAAGCGCGATGTCCGCTCGTATGCCACAGAGCACAGTATGGGGCTGGAAGAAGCCGCCCGCCACCTGAGATACATCTTCCTCTTCGCTCAGGCACGTCACCACAAAGCGCAGGCCGTAGCCGTCGGGCACACAGCAGACGATCAGGTGGAAACCATTTTGATGCACTTCCTGCGTGGCGCAGGGCTGAGGGGACTGAAAGGCATGTCCTATCGCATCATCTTGCCCGCTTTCGATTCCGAAATCCCCCTTGTGCGCCCTTTGCTGGATATCTGGCGTGAAGAAACCCTGTTGCACTGCGCCGCGCGCGGCCTGCACCCACGCATGGATGCCAGCAACGTCTCCATGGATTTCCTCCGCAATCGTCTGCGCCACGTCCTCATTCCCGAACTGGAGACGTATAATCCTCGCTTTCGTGAAGTGCTCTGGCGCATGGGGAAAGCGCTGGCCGGTGACCACGAAATCCTGGATGATTTGGTGAATCAAACCTGGGAGCAATGTGTGGCCGCCGAAGGGGAACACTTCATCGCCTTTGATATCTCTGCCCTCGTCTCTCACCCTATCGGTCTGCAGCGAAACCTGTTTCGCCGCGCCATCGCCCGCCTCCGCCCCGAAAGGCATGATGTGGACTTCGCGACCCTTCAGCGCGCCGCTGACTTTCTCACCTCGTCTCATCAGGCCACCCAGATCGATCTGACCGGCGGCCTCCGCATACTTCGCGAAGGTGGACGAGTTTACATCGCCATCTGGGAAGCCGATCTCCCTCTGGAAGGCTGGCCACAGGTACGAGACCCTAAAACGCCCATTCCCATCACCGTCCCGGGTACAACCGCCATCTCAGAAGAGTGGCAACTGCAAGCCGAATATTGGGACCTCCCTGCCCTGGCCTGGGAACAAGCCCGTACAAGCGCCAACCCCTTCGAGGTCTGGATGGATGCGGAACGCCT
>RFJH01000156.1 GCA_003694975.1 Anaerolineae bacterium
CAATTCCCCGGTTTCCAGGCCGGACGCGTCGAGGGCTGGCAGTTGGCCGCCGACACCTACGCCGCCCACAACGACGCTTCCCCGAATGCCGTTGTGCCCCTCCCGCTCTCCCTGACCGCCGCTCCGACCGAAGTCACCCTCCCGCCCCACTCGGTCACCTTTCTCACGTTGACGGCGCACTCGCCGTAACATACCCGGCGTTGGAAACCTTATGCGCCGCCTTTGAAACTTGCAATGTACAGATTGCGCGGCAGGCGGCTGCCTGCTTCCGCAACAATTCTGATAGGTTTTTATGATCGCACCGCGTCATTGCCGTGCGAGGTGACCTCTTGTCGTATAACATGAAAGCACCCGACGATGTGACTCCGTCGGGTGCTCATACTTCGTTTTCCGCTTTCAGGCGTGTGCGATTTCTTTCTCCGCCAGTGAAACAGCCTCCTCAAAGATTTGCAGGCCCTCGTCAATCTCGGATTTCGAGACACTCAACGGGGGCGCGATGCGAATCACACTCTTTCCACAGCCCAATAGCAGTAAACCGCGCTCGAAGGCCAGGTTCACCACACGATCACGCAGAGTTTCTGCCGGCTCGCGGCTCTCACGGTCGCGCACGAACTCGACCCCGATCATCAATCCCAGGCCACGCACATCACCGATGCTGGGATGGCGCGCCATGATCTCCGCCAGCGCATCCATGGTGTAACGCCCCATCTCTGCCGCGTTACGCAGGTATTGCTTTTCGATTAGATCAATCGTTGCCAGGGCTGCCGCGCAGGCGACCGGGTTGCCACCATAGGTGTTGCCATGAGCGCCTTTTTCCCAATCCATTACCGAGCGGCGAGCAATAGCCACTCCCAGCGGCATTCCCGAAGCAATACCCTTCGCCGAGGTGACGATATCCGGCTCCACACCGAAGTGCTCGATGGCCCACCATTTACCGGTGCGCCCCATACCGGATTGCACCTCGTCCGTGATTAGCAGGATGCCGTACTTATCGCATAATTTGCGCAACGCGGGATAAAACCCCGGCGGCGGGACGACATACCCTCCCTCGCCCTGTATCGTCTCCACCAACACACCCGCCACCTCGTCCGGCGGCACGATGTGGGCGAAGACCTGCTCCTCAATGTAACGCACAACTGTTTCGCCGTAATCTTCGCCCGGGCGGCGTTCCAGAACAGGGCGATAGGGGTTGGGATAGGGAACATGGATCACGCCGGGCATCAGGGGATAGAAGCCGCGTCGATAGACCGGCTTGCTGGCCGTGAAAGCAATCGCGCCCATTGTTCGACCGTGGAAGGCGCCTGTGAAGGCGATGAAGTTCATCCGCCCCGTGTGATAGCGTGCCAGTTTGACCGCTGCCTCCACCGCCTCCGCGCCCGAGTTCGCCATGAATGAAACGGCATGCTCTTTGAAGGGGGCGATCTGGTCCAGGCGCTCGGCAAGTTCGATCCACTTCGTGTGATAAAAATCCGAGGAGATGTGAATGAACTTTTCGGCTTGTTCCTGAATCGCTTTGACCACCTCCGGGTGGCTGTGGCCGGTGGAGACCACGGCAATTCCCGCCGCGAAATCCAGGAAGCGGTTACCGTCCACATCCCACACCTCGGTGCCCCGCCCATGGTCCATAACGAACGGGTACCCGCGCGGATACGAAGGCGAGATGACAGATGCATCGCGTTCGATCAACGCACGGGCTTTTGGCCCGGGAACCTTCAAGGGTTTCATAGAACGAATCTCCTTCAGAAAAGTTTTAAGGTCGCTTCAGCCGGGCCAGCGCCAGTGCACCAAGCAGGCCGGCGTCATCGCCCAGAGAAGCGGTTGTGATGGTCAGATGATGCAAATAAGCAGGGTTGAGCAGTTGCGTCTGCAGGCTTTCTTGAAGAGGCCCTAAAAGTAAATCGCCACTTTGTGCGACACCACCTCCCAGGATGAGAATAGACGGGTTGAAAATGTGCAGGAACCCGGCCACCGCCAGGCCGAGGTACTTCCCGGCGCGAGCGAACGCCTCCCGTGCCAGGGTGTCTCCCTTGCGGGCGGCATCAGCGACCGCGCGTGCATCTACGCGCATCGTTGACTTGAGCGCGGTCTCTGCTCCGCTCGCCATCCGTTCCTGAACGTACCGGACAATCGCCGGGCCGGAGGCCAAAGCCTCCAGGTGACCGGGGCGGCCACACGAACAAAGCGGCCCATCTGGCAGGATGGGTACATGCCCCAATTCTCCCCCGAGGCCTTGTGCGCCGTGCAACAGACGACCATGCGAGATGACACCACCGCCGATGCCGGTGCTGATGGTCAGATACACCAGGTGCTCATGCCCTCGCCCGGCACCGAAGCGCCATTCGCCCAGGGCAGCCAGATTGGCGTCGTTATCCACATGCACCGGGACACCGAAACGCTCGGCCAGTTTCGGGCCCAATGGGAAGTCCACCCATTCGGGGATATTGGGCGTGGAGAGGATGATGCCCGTCTCTGGATCGAGTGGACCGGGGGAGGCCACACCGATAGCCACAACTTCTTCCTCCGCAGGCCAGAGGGATTTGATCTGTGCTGCCAGGCCTTCGAAGAGTCTTCCCCGATAGGTTTGCGTCTCCACACGGCGGTGACGTACCGGCTGTGTGCCTTCTGGGCCGTATAGCGCCACGCGGATATGGGTGCCCCCGATGTCCACGGCGATGATATGGCTCATGGCCGCAATTATACTTCTGCCCGTCCACACTGGGGAGGTCGAACCGCGGACGCCCCTTGACACAGAACGGATGTTCGTGTATTATGTTGTTAGCACAAATGAGCGAGTATTGCACCGGAGGTGCATCATGAGTCGAAAAAGAAAAGGGTTGGGGGAACGGCATAAAAAGATTCTGGCCTTCCTCGAGGAATATCAGGCCGAGAATCAGTATCCACCGACCATTCGTGAGATCGGCGAACATACCGGCATCACATCCACCTCTGTGGTGAACTACTACCTGGACCAGTTGGAGCGGATGGGATTGATCGAGCGCGACCGTCGCATTTCGCGCGGTGTACGCCTGAAGAACGCGGCCAGGGGGGGGAATACCATGCGCATCCCTATTCTCGGTCCTATCGCTGCCGGTGAACCAATCCCTGTGCCCGAACCCGGCGTCTCCTATTTGACCGATGAAGAGGCCGATGCCATTGAAATCGCTCGCAGCCTGCTTCCCGAGCGCGAACAGGGCGCTGACCTCTATGCTCTGGAAGTCAGAGGCGATTCAATGATTGACGCCATGATCAGCGATGGGGATATCGTTGTGATGAAGCCCGCCATCGAGGCGCGCAACGGTGAGATGGTTGCTGTGTGGCTGCCGCGTGATAACGAGACCACCTTGAAGTACTTCTACAAAGAAAAAGATGGCTATCGCCTCGAACCGGCCAACCCGATGATGAAGCCGATCTTCATCAGCAAAGACGAACCCCTGGAGATCAAAGGCAAAGTGGTGATGGTCATCCGCAAGATGGAAGAACCACTCGCCGCGTGAGTACCTGTTCGATGCGACGACCAGGGTAGCAAGCCCTGGTCGTTTTGCTTTTGGGGGGAGCGGCGGTATAATCGCGGCCATGAGGTTGCCTCGACATGGTCTTTTCTTCGCTTCTCTTCTTTTCGCTCTCCTGACGAGTGGTTGTAGGTCGTCCCCTTCCTCTTCCCTGATTCTGGCAACTACCACAAGCACTCAGGATTCCGGCCTCCTCGATGTGCTTGTTCCTGCTTTCGAGCAGGCCAGTGGCTATCGCGTTCAGACCGTCGCCGTCGGCACCGGACAGGCGCTCAAGATGGGCCAGAACGGCGATGCAGACGTGCTCCTCGTCCACGCACCGACGGCGGAAGAAGCCTTCATGGACGCCGGATACGGCGCAGACCGTCGCCTGGTGATGTACAACGACTTCGTCCTTGTTGGACCCGCAACGGACCCGGCAGCGGTTCGCTCTCAGACCGATGCCTGCGCGGCCTTCAAGAGCATCGCCTCCGCCCGCGCGCTCTTCGTCTCCCGTGGTGACGATTCGGGGACTCACAAAAAGGAACGCGCCCTCTGGAAGTGCGCCGGCCTGACCCCGGCGGCGGAGGCCTACATCGAATCCGGTCAGGGCATGGCAGCCACCCTCCTCATCGCCTCGGAGAAGGGCGCCTACACCCTGACCGACCGCGCGACCTACCTCGCCAATCGCCAGAATCTGCATCTGGTCATCTTGTTGGAAGGCGATCCGCACCTCTTGAACATTTACCACGTCATCACGGTCAACCCGCAGCGCTGGCCGCAGGTCAACGCCGAGGGGGCACGCGCTTTCGCCGATTTCCTCACCTCGCAAGAAGGCCAGTCACTCATCGGTGAATTCGGCATCGAACGCTTTGGCCAACCGCTCTTCACCCCCGCTGCGGGGATGGACGAGAACGACCTGGGGCAACCGTGAATTCCCGCCGGATGAGTACGCCATGGACTTGATTGGACAGGGCCTGCGACAGGCTTTTACCCTTCTTCTGAACGGCAACCCGGAAGTCTGGCAGGTGACGTCTCTCTCACTTCAGGTCTCCGGCCTGGCGACGGGGCTGAGCCTGTTGATCGGCCTCCCCCTGGGTACCCTCCTGGCGTTGAACCGCTTTCCGGGGCGGGCGTTCCTTTTGGGAATGATCAATACGGGCATGGCCCTTCCGCCTGTGGTGGTAGGGCTGGTGGTCTCGATTTTCCTGTGGCGCAGTGGCCCTTTGGGAGAATGGCACCTGATCTACACCCCGGCGGCCATCGTCATCGCGCAGACCATCATCGCCGCACCGGTCGTCACCGGCCTGACGGCGGCAGCTCTCCAGGCCCTCGACCCTCGCCTGCGCGTGCAACTACTGGGGCTGGGAGCCTCGCGGATGCAAATGGTCTGGGCGCTGTGGCGTGAGGCGCGGCTGCCTCTACTGGCAGCGCTCATGGCCGGTTTCGGTAGCGTGATCTCCGAAGTGGGGGCTTCCATGATGGTCGGTGGTAACATTCGCGGCCAGACGCGCGTCCTGACCACAGCCATCGTGCTGGAGACGGGTAGAGGCAATTTCGACCTCGCCATCGCTCTGGGTGTACTGTTGCTATTGATTACTTTCCTGGTCAACCTGGCTCTGACGTGGATTCAACAGCGGAGTGCCCGGCGATGAGCGCCTTGCTGGAACTGCGCGGCCTGCGCGTGCGTCGTGAAGGGCGCCTCGTCCTGCGCGTAGACCACCTGACCGTCGAGGAGGGGGAAGTTCTGGCGGTCATCGGCCCAAACGGCTCCGGGAAGAGCACCCTCCTGCTGACGCTGGCTCGCCTGCTGCGACCCGATGAGGGAACGGTTCTCTTCCGTGGCCAAAAAGTGGACTCGATGGGCGATCTTGCTTACCGACGCCGCATTGCTCTGGTGCTGCAAGAGCCGCTCCTGCTCGATGCCCCTGTCCTTTACAACGCCACGGTAGGGTTGCGCTTTCGAGGTGTCCCACGCCGCGAGGCGGAGCGACTCGCCGGGGAGTGGCTGGAACGTCTGGGCGTGGACCATCTCCGGGAGCGGCGCGCAGGCCATCTGTCCGGAGGCGAGGCGCAGCGCGTCAGCCTGGCGCGGGCGTTTGCCACCCGTCCCGAACTGCTCCTTCTGGATGAGCCATTCCGCGCCCTGGATGCTCCTACCCGCGCCCATCTCCTGGACGAATTGAAAATCCTCCTCGCCGAAACGAATACCACCACGGTCTTCATCACACACGACCTGGGCGAGGCGCTTACTCTGTGCGACCGCGTGGCCGTTATTCTGGAAGGGCGTCTGCGGCAGGTAGACCGACCACAGCAAATCTTCGCCGCGCCTGCGGACGAGGCGGTGGCAACGTTTCTCGGCAAACAGAGAGAGGGCGAAGGAAAATAGTCAATGCATGTCTCCTGCGCTCGCGTAGCGTGCTGCAGGCATCCTGCCCTGGTATAATGCCCTCCGGCGAACGTGAACGGTGCCCCGCCCCGGCAAAG
>RFJH01000157.1 GCA_003694975.1 Anaerolineae bacterium
ATCCGTTCCCTCGCGTTTAAGCCATTGGCGCGACAGGGTATAATTGTCTTGGCCGTTCCTTTGCCTGTGAGGAGGGCACCCCCAATGATCACAAAACTTGACCTGAAGAAAGAATTCAGACACCTGTACACTGCCTCCGCCCGCCGCGTGGACATTGTTGACGTTCCTCCTTTTAACTTTGCCATGATCGATGGTCAGATTGATCCCGGTATGTTCCCGGCGGAGTCACCCTCCTTTCAGGAAGACTTGCAGGCTATCTACGGTGTCTCATATACGCTCAAATTCATGTCCAAACTGCGGGACGTTGATCCCATCGACTATAAAGTGATGGCCCTGGAGGGGCTGTGGTGGACGGAGAGCGGGGATGTTGATTTCGAGCGCAAAGAGCCCTGGTACTACACCCTGCTGATGATGCAACCGGAACATATCACCGCCGAGATGTTCTACGAGGCGGTAGACAGCCTGCGTAAGAAGCGCGGCGACATCCCCGCCCTGGCGCGGCTGCGTTTCGAATCCTTCCACGAGGGACTCTGTATGCAAATCCTGCACGTCGGCCCCTACGACCTGGAGCCGATGACCATCGCCCGTATGAGGGATTTCGCCGCCGAGAACGGCTACCGTTTGCGTGGCCTGCACCACGAAATCTACCTCTCCGACCCACGCCGCGCGAAGCCCGAACGCTTGCGTACCATCCTGCGCCACCCCATTGAGAAGGTGTCGTGATGGCCGTCAAAACCCTCTCCATCTCCCTCAGCACCAAAGGGGACACCGACATCCACGATATCACCGACCGCGTCGCCGAGGCGGTCGCGCAAAGCGGTCTGCGCGATGGCATTGCGACCGTCTTTTGTCCTTCTTCCACCAGCGCGCTGACCACCATCGAATACGAGCCCGGCTGCCTTGCCGACCTGCGCCGCCTCTTCGACGAGATCGTCCCACCCAATCGCGAGTACGCTCATCACCTGCGCTGGGGCGATGGCAACGGTCATTCCCACGTGCGCGCCGCCCTGCTCGGCCCCTCCCTGACCGTTCCCTTTCGCGAGGGCCGATTGACTCTGGGCACCTGGCAGCAGATTATCTACGTGGACTTCGACGTCCGCCCCCGCCACCGGGAACTGGTGGTACAACTCCTCGGGGAGTGAACGCCGTGCAATGCTTCTATCATCCCTCCCAGCCCGCCGTGGGCGTCTGTCAGGCCTGCGGACGCGGCCTGTGCCGCGAGTGCGCCGCCGAGGTCAACGAGCGCCTCGCCTGTCGTGACCGCCATGAGGCGATGGTGCGTTCCCTGGACGACCTGACGCAGCACGCCCTCACCCAACGGCGTCGCACGCGGACCATCTACCTGCGCAACGCGGCATTTTACTTTCTCAGCGGAGGCGCCTTCGTGGCCTTCGGCGCCTCCCAACTCCGCTGGATGGGCATGACGGCCCTCCTCTTGCTCGTCCTGGGGGTCTTTCTCCTCCTCGCCGCACTATTCCACTTCCTCGAGAGCCGCAAGTATGACAGACAACGCTGAACAACGCTTCTTCCTCAACGGAGCCGAAGCCATCGCCCGAGGCGCCATCCACGCCGGATGCACGTTCTTCGCCGGATACCCCATCACACCGGCCACCCCCATCTTGCTCCACATGAGCCGCGAACTGCCCAAAGTGGGCGGGGTCGCCATCCAGACCGAAGACGAGATCGCCGCCATGGGCTTCTGCATCGGCGCTGCCCTGACCGGCGCCCGCGCCATGACCGCCACCAGCGGTCCCGGCATCAGCCTCTATAGCGAGCAAATCGGCGCGGCCATCATGGGCGAGGTGCCGCTCGTCATCGTGGATTGCCAGAGACTGGGGCCGGCCACCGGCGGCGCGACCGCCGTCGGCCAGGGAGATACCCAGTTCCTGCGCTGGGGCACCTCCGGCGGCTATCCCGTCATCGTCCTCGCCCCGACCGGCGTCGCGGAGTGCTACACGCTGACCCGGCGCGCCTTCGACCTCGCCGAGCGCTTTCGCGTCCCCGTCTTCCTGGCGACGGACAAAGAGACCGTGCTGACCAACGCCACCGTGGAGGCCTCGGCGTTCGAGGCGGTACCCGTCCGTGAGCGGAGACTGGCACCGGCGGACGGCGAATTCGTCCCCTACCGCCTGGAGCGCCCGCAGGACGTGCCACCCATGTCGCCCTTCGGCGGGCCGCATCTCCTGCGTTTCACCGCCTCTGCCCATGATGAGTACGGCTACCTGACCAAAGACCCCCACGCCATCGCCCCGATCCATGAACACCTGGCGGCCAAGATATACGCCCACGTGGACGAACTCGCCCTCTTCCGCGCCGACCTGCAAGAAGGGGCCGAGACGCTCGTCGTCAGTTACGGGGTCACGGCCCGCGCCGCGGAGGAGGCGGTCGCCCGGGCGCGGGAATCCGGCCTGCGGGTCTCGGCGTTGACCGTGTACTCCTTGTGGCCGGTCCCCGAAAGGGCGTTGCGCGCCGCGTTGCGAGGCGTAAAGCGCATCGTCGTTCCGGAGTTGAACCTCGGTCAGTACCGACGCGAGATCGAGCGTCTGGCCGCGGACGGTCAGGAGGTCATCGGTGTACACCGCGTGGACGGACGCCTGCTC
>RFJH01000019.1 GCA_003694975.1 Anaerolineae bacterium
GCCCCATGCTCGTCCAGGTGTCGGTGTAGATGACGTGGGCGTCGCGCACGGCCTCGTGCGGGTCGCGCAGGAAGGTCAGTTTCGCGCCGGATTTTTCGGCCAGTTGACGGGCGATTTCCACGGCCTGATCGGGCAGGTCGTAGCCTTCGGGGTTGGCGATGGTGAAGTTCGCACCCAGCATGACCGAGATGTGCATCAGCGAGACGGCGACGTTGTTCCCATCGCCGACGAAGGTCACGTTCAGCCCTTTGAGCGAACCGAAACGCTCCTGGATGGTCAGCGCGTCGGCCAGGGCCTGGCAGGGATGATTGTAATCGCTCAGGCCGTTGATGACCGGCACGCTCGCCCAACGCGCCAGTTCGACCACGTGCTCGTGATCGAAGACGCGCGCCATGATGGCATGCACGTAGCCGGAGAGGACGCGCGCCACGTCGGCGATGGACTCGCGTTTCCCCAGGCCGATTTCGTTCGGCGAGAGGTAGAGCGCGTCGCCGCCCAGATGCCGCATCGCCATATCGAACGAGACGCGCGTGCGCAAACTGGGCTTTTGGAAGACCATGGCGAGGACTTTTCCTTTCAGGAGGGGAGGGTTGCCGCCCGCGAAGTACTCCTCCTTGAGTTTGACGGCCAGGTCCAGCATGTTTTGGATTTCTTCGGGAGTGTAATCGGCAATGGCAAGGAAGTGTTTCATGGGTGTGCTCCTGTGGAAGAGGGTGTCAGGTGTCAAGTGTCAGGTGGTCGGGTGTCAGATGGTTCGATGGTCGGGTGGTCTGGTTAGGAAGCGGGTTGGCGGAATTTGCGCCAGTAGCGTTGCAGACCGGTGGCGGACATCCAGGTCGGGTTGGCGATTTCGTAGGTGCGCAGGGTCTCTTTGTCCACGCCGGCTTGTAGACCGCGCGTTTCCATCCAGGCGACGACTTTCTGCCCAAGTTCCTCCACGGATGGGTCGGCGGGCATAACCTCTTCCAGCCAGCGGGAGACGGCATCGAGTTCGTTGAGCACGGCCTGGAGGTGCCAGTCGGCGTCTTCGTAGATGCCGAAGTGGGTCGGGGCGATGCGTTTCGGCTTGAGGCGCTGGAGTCGCCGGATGCTCTCACGCCACGTCTCCAGGTGCAGGTCCGGCGGAACGAGGGGCAGGCGCAGGTAGCGTTGACCGGGCATGCGCACGCCGCCGATGTCGCCGGTGAAGCAGGTGCCGTCCACCAGGTAGGCGTAATGATGCTTGGCATGGCCGGGGGTGTCTACGGCCACGATGCGCAGGTTGCCGATGGCAATCTCCTCGCCGTCCTGGGGCGTGTGCAGGCGCTCTTCGGGGACGGGGAGGAACTCGCCCCACAAGGCATCCATCTGGTCCTCATAGATGCGCTTCGCGCTGGCGAGCAGTTTCTCGGGGTTGCGCAAATGCGGCGCGCCGACCGGGTGGACGTAAATCTCTGCGCCCTGCCGCGCCAGGTAACCTGCCGCGCCGGCGTGATCCAGATGGATATGGCTGAGGAAGACATGCGTCACGTCTTCGAGGCTCAGGCCGTGCGCCTGTAATCCGGTCTTCAGGCTCTCGATAGTGGAGCCGGGGCCACATTCTACCAGGACGGCGCCGTCCGCGTGGCGGATCAGGTAGGCCGCGATGGCCGTCTCGCGATGCTGAAAGTGCAGGTCAAGCGTATGGATGGAAATTCGGGACATATTGTTTTCTCCTGAGATGGGAGTCGTCGGTCAGCGAGGAAAGGGCTTGTGCCAGGTCTGCGCCGAAGGGGATCAGGCAGACGGGCACACCGTAGTTCTGGAGCGACGTGGCCAGGGCTTCGCTCCCCCGTGTGCCGCCGAAGGTGCTGGCATCCAGCAAGATGACAACGGGCCTGAGTTGACGTCGTTGCAGTTCGTCCACGGTGACAAGGAGGTCCGATTGCGTCGAGGGGGTGATCAGGATGGCGCTGCTCCCCTGGGGGAGTTGCCCTGCCTGGGCTGCAATGAGGCTGCTCAAGGGCAGGTCCCCCTCTGCCTGCACGAAGGCCAGCGTCTCCAAGATTTTCCCGATCTGGCGTTCGCTGCGCTCCGCCGGCAGGACGGTGTGGACGCGTCCGGCAGTGATCAGGCCGACGGCCCGCTTCTGGCGCACGAAGTATTGCGCCAGGGAGGCGGCGATGGTGACGGCGTATTCCATCGTGGACGGCGGAAGATGGACGCGGGGCCGTGTCCCGAAAAACCAGCCGTCCCAGAGCGTCGGGGGCGATTCGTCCGGTCGCGCCGCGTGGACACGGGCCTGGGCATCCAGGATGAGCCAGACCTCGGCTTGAGGGTCTTGCTCAAATTCCTTGACCATCAAGCGCCCGCGTCGGGCGGTGGTGGGCCAGTGGATGCGCTTCATCGGGTCGCCTGGGATGTATTCCCGAACGCCCGCCGCGTGCGGGGTCACATCGAGCGCTTTGCGGCGCGTGATGCGCCCGCCGGGGAGCAACCCTGGTGGCTCCATGAACCGTTGCAGTGGGATGGAAGCGGGCAGGACGGTGAGCGATTGCGTCGCCGGGATGCGCTTTTCGGCGCGGAAGAGGCCGAAGGGATCGCCGGTCTGGATGCGGGTCGGGCCGAGGGGGTAGCGTCCTCGCTGAAGCAGCCAGGTGCGGACGGTGTACGAGCGCCGCTGGCGTCCCCCGATGCGGGTCAGCAGGCGGGAGCCGGTCGCGGTGCGGAGCGGCGATTCGTTGCGCACTTCCAGCCACAGGCAGGGCAGGCGACCGGTGTTGTGAATTTCGAAGTTCTCCTGGAAGATATCGCCAACGCGGGCGCGCAGGGTGCGGGCGCGCCGGGTGAGACGCATGGCGCGCAGGGTGAGACGTGTCCAGAGCCAACTGCTCACGATGAGCAGGACGGCCAGGTAGAGCAAACGCGGGTAAATCGGCGAATCGTGCACCAGGCTGCCGACGAGGCCGCTCAAGAGCAGGAGAAGGACCAGAATGCGCCCCTGACGGTTCATGACGCCGCGACCTCGACCCGGTAATCGCCCCCCGGCACGGGCACGCTGTAGAGGATTTCCCGGACAATGCGCTCGGCGCTCAGTTCGCGCAGGCGGGCCGCCGGCGCGAGGATGATACGGTGTGCAAGCACCGGCACGGCCAGGGCTTTGATGTCGTCCGGGAGGACAAAATCTCTTCCGCGCAAGGCAGCGCGCGCCTGTCCTGTGCGGAAGAGGGCCAGGCTGCCGCGCGGGCTGGCGCCCAGGTACACGTCCTCGCTATGGCGCGTCCGACCGGTCAGTTCGACAATGTAGCGTTTCACCGCGGGCGAGACGTAGATATGCCGCACGCTCCGAATGGCCTCCAACACTTCCTCGGTGCCGACTACCGCTTCGATGTGCTCGATGGGGTGCGTCAGTTGTTGTTCCTCCATGATGCGGATTTCGTCGGCGGGGCTGGGATAGCCCAGTCGCACGCGCAGCAGGAAGCGGTCCAGTTGTGCCTCGGGGAGGGGGAACGTCCCTTCGTATTCGACGGGGTTTTGTGTGGCGAGCACCATGAACGGGCGCGGCAGAGGGTGGCTCACACCGTCCACCGTGACTTGCCGCTCTTCCATGGCTTCAAGAAGTGCGGCCTGGGTTTTGGGGGTGGCGCGGTTGATCTCATCGGCCAGGACGATCTGTCCGAAAACTGGGCCGGGGCGGAATTCGAAGCGGCGTGTCTTCTGGTTGTAGATGGACGTTCCGGTCACATCGCTGGGGAGCATGTCCGGCGTGAACTGGATGCGGTGAAAGGTGCCGCCGAGGGTGCGTGCCAGGCTGCGGGCGAGGACGGTCTTGCCCACGCCGGGTACGTCCTCGATGAGCACATGGCCCTCGCACAGCAGGCCGATGACGACCAGTTCCAGAGTACGCCGTTTTCCTACGATCACCCGTTCCAGGTTGGTGATGACTCGCTCGCCGAACGCTTGAAGGTCTATCATGATGGTGGGATTCCTTTCCAGGCGATTTGATTGTAAGGGGTTTCCTTCGGTTGGGCAAGAGGTACTCTCTTTTGGGGTATAATCGAACCGGATGCCCCCGTAGCTCAATGGATAGAGCGCCTGACTTCGAATCAGTAGGTTGTGGGTTCGAGTCCCGCCGGGGGCGCCTGTACCGTTGAGCGGGCGCGGCGAGGCTGTTGCCGCGCCCCTCGTGGCGCGTTTGACAGGTTCGGTTGTCCCAAGGAGTCCATCATGCCTTCTGTTACTCGTAAGCCTTCATCCTCTCGCGAGTCGCTGGTAGAGCGGCAACACAATCTGTTGCACGCTATGGGGTGGGCGCATATTCACGTCCGTTCTAATGTGTGGAGCCCTCCTACCGATATGTATGAGACCGAGAAGGCCTATATTGTTCGCGTGGAAATCGCCGGGATGCGGGAGGAGGATTTCCTGGTTAGTGTGGAGGGAGACTACCTTGTGGTGAGCGGGGTGAGGCAGGAGTCGCCTGAACGACGGGCCTATCACCAGATGGAGATACGTTTTGGGAAATTCGTCACCGTAATCGGCATCCCCGGCCCGGTGGATGTAGATCAGGCACAGGCCGAGTATGAGAACGGCTTTCTGGTTGTGACTCTGCCGAAGGCTCAACCCAATCGCATTTCCGTTAAAGACGATGAGTAGGGGGTAGCGCATCATGGCAGCCTCGCGTTGGCAAGCAAGCATTGATGAACTGGTCAACTGGATGTGGGAATCGGACGATTCGCTGATGGAGGTGCTCATGCCGTCCATCTTTACGCGCAAGGCGCGCGAGGATGAGAAAGAGCCCGCTTCTGAAAAAGAGGCACAGAGCGACGCGCCCAAGTATCCTGAAGTGTTGCCCATCTTGCCGTTGCGTGGGGTGGTGGTCTATCCGCAGACGGCAGTTCCGTTGACGGTTGGTCAACCGCGCTCCATCAAACTGGTGGACGACGTGGCTGCGGGCGACAAGTTGATCGGCCTGGTGGCCTCGAAGAAACCGGAATTAGAGACGCCTGGCCCGGAGGACCTCTACGAGGTAGGCACGATTGCCACGGTGCATCGCTTGCTGCGCGCACCCGATGGAACGATTCGCCTCCTTGTCCAGGGGTTGGAGCGTTTCCGCCTGAAGGAGTTCGTTGCCGAGGAGCCGTATCTCAAAGCGCGTATCGAACTTGCTCCGGAGACGGTGGAAAGCGGGCTGGAAATAGACGCTCTGGCCCGTAACGCGCGTGATCAATTTGCTCGTATTGCGAGCATGATTCCCTCCTTCCCGGAGGAACTGGCCATCTCCATTGCCTCCATTGAGGATCCCCTTCAGACGGTATACACCATTGCCAATTTCCAACGCATGAACCTCGAAGATGCCCAGGAGATCCTGGCCCTCGATTCCACAGCGGCCAAGTTGCGCAAGTTGATCGGTCTCCTGGTGCGTGAGGCGGAGATGCTCACGCTGGGGCAGAAGATTCAGCAGGAGGCTCGCGAGGAAATCGAGAAGGTCCAGCGCGAGTACTTCTTACGCGAGCAGTTGAAGGCCATCCAGCGTGAGTTGGGAGAGAAAGACGAACAGGCAGTTGAAATAGAGGAGTTCCGCCAGAAGATCGAGGCGGCGAAGATGCCGGAGGAGGCCGAAAAGCAGGCGCGCCGTGAGTTGGACCGCCTCTCTCGCCTGCCAACTGCAGCCGCCGAGTACGGTGTCATCCGCACATATCTGGACTGGCTGGTTTCTCTACCCTGGTCGGTCCTCACCGAAGACAACCTGGATATCGCCCACGCACGCCAGATCCTTGATCAGGACCATTATGGCCTGGAAGACGTCAAAGACCGCATCCTGGAGTTCCTCGCCGTGCGGAAGTTGCGTCTGGAGCGCAAAGAGGAATTGCAGGAGCCGGAAGAGGAGAAAGACCTCATCCGCCGCGAGCGAGAAGGGGTGATTCTGTGCTTTGTCGGGCCGCCGGGCGTCGGCAAGACGTCGCTGGGACGCTCCATCGCCCGCGCCATGGGACGGAAGTTTGTGCGCATCTCCCTGGGCGGCGTGCGGGACGAGGCCGAGATTCGCGGCCATCGCCGTACCTATATCGGCGCCATGCCCGGACGTATCATCCAGGCGCTGCGTCGCGTCGGCTCGCGCAACCCCGTCTTCATGCTGGACGAGGTGGATAAACTGGTCTTCGATTTCCACGGCGATCCCGCCTCCGCACTGCTCGAAGTGCTTGATCCGGAGCAGAACGCCGAGTTCCGCGACCATTACATTGAGGTGGCCTTCGACCTTTCCCAGGTGCTCTTCATCACCACGGCCAACACCCTGGAGACTATCCCCGGCCCCCTCCGCGACCGCATGGAAATCATTTTCCTCTCAGGCTATACCGAGGGAGAAAAGATTGCCATTGCAAAGGGTTACCTCATCCCGCGCCAGATTCGTGAAAACGGCCTAAGGCCGGATGAGATTTCCTTTACCGATGAGGGGCTGAGCAAGATTATCAATCAGTACACGCGCGAGGCGGGGGTGCGCAATCTGGAGCGGAAGATTGGCGCTGTCTGCAGAAAGGTGGCGACGCGCATTGCGGAAGGGAAGAAGGACAAAGAAGGCCCCTTTGTCATCACCCCGGAGGCGGTGGAGGAATTCCTGGATCGTCCCATTTTCCTGGGACCGGAGGAGATTGACGAACGCACTTCCATTCCGGGTGTGGTGCCCGGCGTGGCATGGACGCCCTACGGCGGTGATGTGATTTTCATCGAGGCGACGCGCATGCCCGGTTCGAAGGGATTCCAGATTACCGGCTCGGTCGGCAACGTGATGCAAGAATCGGCGCGCGCCGCGCTTTCCTATGTCCGCTCGCGGGCGGAGGAACTGGGACTGGAGAAGGACTTTTTCTCAAAGTCCGATATCCATTTGCATATCCCGGCCGGCGCCCAGCCGAAAGACGGTCCCTCTGCCGGCGTGACCATGGCTACCGCCCTCGTTTCCCTGATCTCCGGGCGCAAGGTGAAGCCTCATGTCGGGATGACGGGGGAGATCACGCTTCGGGGGCAGGTGTTGCCCGTTGGCGGCATCAAAGAGAAAGTCCTTGCCGCGCACCGCTACGGCCTCAAGACGGTCATCCTGCCCAAGCGGAACAAAGACGACCTGGAGGACGTGCCCGAAGAGGTACGCAAGGCGATGAATTTCATCTTCGTTGAGACGGTGGACGAGGTCTTCGAGGCGGCCCTGGAGAAGAAGCGCACCAGGCGTAAGAGGGGCGCCTCATCCTCTGCCAAATCCGCGAAACCAAAAAAGGCGAAAACAACCGGCGATGAAAAAAATAATGCTGGCTGAAGACGACGCAACGATGCTCTCTCTCTTGAGAACGTTGCTGACCATGGAGGGGTTTCAGGTATCCGTGCTGGACGTGCACAAGGAGGATCTGCTCGCGTCCATTCGCAGCGAGAGGCCGGACGTGTTGTTGATGGATGTCCACCTGCCGCACCAAAACGGGATGGCTCTGCTGCGTGACCTGCGTCAGGTTCCCGAACTGAAAGGGATGCGCGTCATCCTCACTTCCGGCATGGCGTTGGAGGAAGAGAGCCTGTCCAGCGGTGCGGATGCCTTTCTCCTCAAGCCCTACATGCCGGATGACCTCCTGAACATGCTTCGCGATATGACCTCGACGAAGGGATGAGGGCGGGATGGGGGTTGCCGACCACGTCACGATTCGAACGTTTCGCTTCCCGGAGGATTACGAGGCCGTGTATCGCCTGTGGGCCGAGGCCGGTGACGGGATTCATCTGCGTCGTTCTGACGAACCTGACGAAATCGAAAAGAAATTGCGCCGCGACCCCGATCTTTTCCTCGTCGCCGAAATGGGCGGACGCATCGTCGGTGCCGTGCTGGGCGGCTTCGACGGTCGGCGTGGGATGATGTATCATCTGGCCGTGGCCGCCGATGTCCGCCGTCGGGGCATCGGGGAGCGTTTGATGGAAGAACTCGAACGTCGCCTGCGCGCTAAAGGTTGTATCCGCTATTACCTCCTCGTGACTCGTGATAACTATGACGCTATCCGCTTTTACGAAAAGCGCGGCTGGCGATGGCTGGACGACCTGCGCGTTTACGGCAAGGACTTGCTATGAGCGAACCGCTCCGCTTCGGCATTTTGACTGTCTCCGACCGCTCCGCGCGCGGTGAGCGCGCCGATACCTCCGGCCCTGCTCTGGCGCAGACCGTCCTGGCGCAAGGATGGGAGGTCGCGCGCTCGGCCATCGTGCCGGATGACTACGAGACTCTTTGCGAAACGCTCTCGACCTGGGCCGATGCCCGCGACCTGGACATCATCCTGACGACCGGCGGGACGGGCTTCGCCCCGCGTGATGTCACGCCGGAGGCCACGTTGGCAGTGATCGAAAAACAGTCCCCCGGTCTGGTGGAGGCTATGCGTGCTGCGAGCCTCAAGGTCACACCGCATGCCATGCTCTCGCGAGCGGTCGCCGGGATTCGAGGGCGCACGCTGATCATCAATTTGCCGGGCAGCCCTAGGGCCGCCGTGGAAAATCTGGAAGTTGTTTTGCCGGTCTTGCCCCATGCTGTTCAGTTGTTGCGCGAATCGCCTGATGCGGAGGCAGGCCATCGAAACATGCATCAAGGTGGCGATGGGGACGTGTAAGGAAGGAACGGGGGCTTTGGCGCGTTCCGGTCATCCGCATTGTTTCGTGAAACTCGCACTATTCGCGTTATAATCTCTAACATCGAAATCCACTTTGTGAGGCGTTCTGATGATTGATGTTAACGAATTGCGTAAGGGCACTATCTTCATAATTGATGGTGAGTTGTATCGCGTGCTCGAATATCACCATCATAAGCCTGGACGTGGCAATGCCATCATTCGCGTGAAGGCGCGCAACCTGCGAACCGGTGCCAATATCGAGAAGACGTTTACCTCCGGCGAGCGGGTGCAGGACGCGAGCCTGGATTATCACACCGTGCAGTATCTTTATCGCGATGGCGATTTTCTTTATTTCATGGACAATGAGACGTTCGAGCAGCCGGCTGTCAGCGCGGAAATGGTTGGAGAGAACGCCCTCTACTTGAAAGAGGGGATGGAGGTCAAACTGACCTTTTATGAGGGAGAACCGCTTGATATTGAATTGCCTACCTCCGTGGACCTGGAGGTTGTCGAGGCCGAAACGGCAGTGCGCGGCGATACTGCCACGGGTGTGACCAAAAAGGTCAAATGCGAGACCGGCCTGGAAGTCCGCGTGCCGGATTTCGTCAAGGTGGGCGACATTATTCGCGTCGACACGCGTACCGGCGAGTACGTCACGCGCGTCTGAGTTCGTCATTTTCCCCTACGGCCATGCGAACCCCTGCCGGCGTGGAATGCCCCTATTTCTACGGGGACTACTATCGCGGGCGCAGTCGTGAGGAGTGCCGCCTGCTGGCGGCCTCCGACCCGCCTCAACGCTGGCAACCCGACCTGTGTCGCACCTGTCCAGTCCCGGCCATTCGGCGCGCCAATAACTGTGAACACATGCACCTGCGCGCCCGGGTCGAGCGCTCCCTCCGGAGCGGCTTCCGCCGTCGGGTACGCGTGGAGGCGTATTGTGAGAAGTCGGAGGGCGTGGTCACAGAACCAGAAATCGGTTGTGGCCTCTGCCACTCCATACCATCGCTCTTCGAAGTCCGCAGATGACCCTGACCCTGCTCCTCGATCTAGACGACACGTTGCTTGATTCCCACATGGAGGCCTTCATCCCTGCCTACCTGCAGAAACTGGCCTCCTTCCTGTCCGGGCACGTTGCCGCCGATCGCCTGTTGCGCCAGTTAATGCACGGCACACGGGCGATGATGGCCAATACCGACCCCGCTTGCACCCTCCGCGAGACCTTTGATGAAAATTTCTACCCCTACCTCGGCGTGGAGCGCGAGGCGCTTTTGCCGACCATCGAGCGTTTCTACGACGAGGTTTTTCCCACCTTACGGGAATTGACGCGCCCGCGCCCCGAGGCGGTGGACCTCGTGGAATGGGCACTGGCGCAGGGGTATCGTGTTGCTATCGCGACCAATCCCCTCTTTCCTCGCAAGGCCATCGAGCACCGCATGCGCTGGGCCGGCCTGCCGCCGGAAAAATACCCTTTCCATCTTGTTTCCTCCTATGAGACATTTCACTTCACCAAGCCGAATCCGGCCTATTTCCTGGAAGTTTTGGGACGCCTGGGATGGCCGGATGATCCGGTAATTATGGTTGGAGACGACCCGGAACTGGACATCCTCCCCGCTCAACAGGCCGGCCTGCCGACCTTTTGGGTGACCTCTAATTCTCGGGCCGCTCCCGCATCGCTCCGACCTCTGGCATCAGGCTCCCTCAAGGAGGTCCGTCCCTGGCTTGAAGGTGTGGACCCGCGCCGCCTGGAGTTCTCTCCGGGTACGCCGGAAGCACTGCGCGCTGTCCTGCTTTCGACTCCTGCGGCCTTGCGCGGCCTGCTCAATAACCTCCCTTTGCAGAAATGGCGTCATTGCCCATCCCCCAATGAATGGTGTCCTCTGGAGATTATCTGCCATCTGCGCGACGTGGAGCGCGAGGTCAATCTGCCGCGTCTGCAAAGAGTGTTGAGCGAGGAAAACCCGTTCATCGCCGGCATTGATACCGACCCCTGGGCGAAAGAGCGGGAGTACCTCCGTCAGGACGGCCCCGCGGCGCTGCAAGAATTCACCACCGCGCGCCGACAGACGCTTTCCCTCCTTGCTGACCTGGATGA
>RFJH01000158.1 GCA_003694975.1 Anaerolineae bacterium
ATCATGTGTGGTGAGAAAGTCCTATGTCTGTGTCGGAAAGGAAAATCTTCACCCCCCGGAAACCGGACTCTCGCCTTTTGACGCGCCCCTTTTCCTACGCTATACTATACTCGCTGGTGTTCGTCTTAATCTTCTCTTCCCGCCGCGCCCGCGATGCGGGAGGGCTATTTCGGTTTCAGGAGGTTTTCGATGGCTGATTTCAAACTCACGTATGCCACCATGTTCAATCCCCCCGAGGAATTGCACACTCGTTTCGATGAGGCCCTGGCGAAGGTCCGGGCGGAATTGGGGAAAGAGCACGGCATGTTCATCAACGGCAAAGATGTCTTTGCCGATGAGAAGTTCGAGGATATCTGCAACAGCAACACCGACCTGGTGCTGGCCGTAGTCCAGAAGGGCACCGCCCAACACGCGCAGGAGGCGCTGGCCGCAGCCCGTGCCGCCTTCCCGGCTTGGAGCCGCACTCCCTGGCAGAAACGCGTGGAGATCATGCGCAAGGTGGCCGACCTGATTGACGAGCGCATCTTCGAACTGGGCGCGGTCATGGCGCTGGACGTGGGCAAGAACCGTATGGAAGCCCTCGGCGACATCGCCGAAGCCGCCGACCTGATCCGCTACGCCTGCTACCAGATGGAGAAGAACGAGGGCTTCATCGTCCAGATGGGCAAGGACCCACTTCCCGGCTATGAAGCCCGTAACATCTCCGTCCTGCGTCCCTACGGCGTGTGGCTGGTCATCAGCCCCTTCAATTTCCCCTTCGCCCTGACCGCCGGCCCCGCCGGCGCGGCCCTCGTGGCAGGCAATACGGTCGTCATGAAACCCTCCAGCGATACGCCCTGGATCGTGCGCCTGCTGACGGAATGCTTCCGCGATGCCGGCCTTCCGGATGGCGTGGTGAACTTCGTCACCGGGCCGGGGAGCACAGTCGGCCAGGCCTTGATTGACAGCGACGAGGTGGACGGCGTGACGTTCACCGGTTCGTATGATGTGGGCATGGGGATTTTCCGTCACTTCGCCCAGAAGAACTACGTTCGCCCTGTCATCCTCGAACTGGGCGGCAAGAACCCCGCCATCGTCTCCCGCAACGCCGACCTGGAACGCGCCGCCATTGGCATCGTCCGCTCGGCGTTTGGTTTGCAAGGGCAGAAGTGCTCCGCCGCCTCGCGCGTCCTGGTCGAAGAACCGGTTTACGATGATCTGGTGGAGCGCCTGGTCGAACTGACGAACAAACTCGCCATCGGCGACCCGACCGACCGGAATGTGTACCTCGGGCCGGTGATCAACAAGAAGGCTTATCAGGACTTCCAGGGCTACATCCAGGAAATCGCTCAGGCGGGTGGCAAATTCCTCACCGGCGGCAAAGTGAAGACCGGCGGCATGTACGATAAGGGCTACTTCTGCGAGCCGACCTTTGTCGCCGACCTGCCGCTCTCTCATCGCCTGTGGAAGCACGAGATGTTCGTCCCCATCACGACCATTGCCAAGGTCAAGAGCCTGGACGAAGCCATGCAGATTGCCAACGACGTGACCTACGGCCTCACGGCAGGCTTCTACGGCACAGAGGAGGAGGCCGAATGGTTCTTCGATAAGATCGAGGCTGGCGTGACCTATGCCAACCGTCCGCAGGGCGCGACGACCGGTGCCTGGCCCGGCTTCCAACCCTTCGGCGGCTGGAAAGGCTCCGGCGCCAGCGGCAAGAACGCCGGTGGTCACTACTACCTGCAACTCTACATGCACGAACAGATTCAGACCTTGATCCGCTGACCGTTGTGTTGGGGCGGCCTCCTGCCTCCTTTTCAGGGAGGTCGCCCCAACCTGCTTCGGAAAGGCGAAGGTGGATAATGGACTCGGACGGCCTGATCCCTCGCATTGGCACGTTTTTTGTCATCGTGGGAGTCGGTTTGATTGCCCTCTTTGCCATCTCGGATTTCGCCGGTATGACGAACTTCGACTACTTTTTCCTGGGGATGTTCGTCATCGGTCTCGGTGTTCTCTTTCGTCGTCGTGCGGCCCCTCCTCCGCCCAGTGGCCGTTTCAGCATTCTGCGCAAATTGCGCGAGATGATGAGCCCGAAATCCGCCAAGAAATGATCCCCCTGGTGATGCAATGAGCAAATTGCTTTCTCTCTCCGAGGCCATCGCGCGCTACGTACACGATGGCGACCTGGTCTACGCCTCCGGTTTCACACACCTGATCCCCTTCGCCGCCGGGCACGAGATCATCCGCCAACGCAAGCGCGATCTCATCCTGGCGCGCGCCACTCCCGACCTGATCTATGACCAGATGGTCGCGGCGGGGTGTGCTCGCAAGGTCATCTTTTCGTATATGGGCAACCCGGGCGTGGGGTCCTTGCGCATCGTGCGCGGCGCCATCGAACGCGGCGAACTGGAATGGGAGGAGTACTCCCACTTCGGCATGATCTCACGCCTGCGGGCCGGGGCCGCCGGTCTTCCTTTTATGCCCATGAACCCGACCGCGGCGACCGACCTGGAGCGCGCCAACCCGAACATCCGCCGCGTCACCGACCCGTACTCCGGACGGGAAGTCATCACCGTCCCCGCCCTGAACCCGGACGTGGCCATCGTCCACGTGCAACGCGCCGACCCGAACGGGAACGCGCACCTCTGGGGTATCATCGGCGAACAGCGGGAGGCCGCCTTCGCCGCGAAGCGCGTCATCCTGACCGCCGAGGAAATCGTGGACGAGGCGACCATCCGCTCCGACCCCAACCGCACCCTCATTCCGGGCCTCGTAGTGGATGCCGTCTGCCACGTGCCCTATGCCTGTCACCCATCCTACGCCCAGGGCTACTACGACCGCGACAATCAGTTCTACCTGGAATGGGATACCATCAGCCGTTCCCCGGAGAGCGTTCGCGAGTGGCTGGAGGAGTGGGTCTATGGTGTGAAGGACCGCGCCGAATACTGGGAGAAACTCGGCCCGGAGACTCACGCGCGGCTGAAGGTCGCGCCGCGCTTGAGCGAGCCGGTCAACTACGGTGACTATTGAGCGAGCCGTTTGCGTTGGAAAGGGTAGAGAGTCATGGACAACTTCGGAAGCGCCCTCCCCTGGATG
>RFJH01000159.1 GCA_003694975.1 Anaerolineae bacterium
CCTCAACCATTGACCGAAGGTCGAACCCAACGCCGCACCGACCTGGACGATCGGCCCCTCGCGTCCGGCGGAACCACCGCTCCCGATGCAGAACGCCGAAGCGACGGCCTTCGCCACAACCACAACGGGGCGGATACGGCCCCCTTTCAACGCGATGGCCTGCATCACTTCCGGGACGCCATGACCTTTCGCCTCCGGTGCGATGTAGGCGATGATCGGCCCGGCGATCAGACCACCGACAATGGGAATGATGACCAGCAACCAGCGCCCCAGACTGCTGAAGACTTGCCCGCCCCCCTCAAAGAACAAGCGCTCAACAAGTTCAATGGATTTGATAAAACCCACGGCGCCCAACCCGGTCCCTGCGCCAACGAGGATGGCCGTTCCCAATAGGACGGTCGTATCCGATGGTTGCAAACGGTCGAGAAGGGTGAAACGAAGTTTAAACTGCATGGCTTGCCTACCTCACTTCAAGGGATAAAGCGGGTCGTGAGAAAGTTGGGCCCGCGCAAGTTTTGCCGATGGCGAACGGGTAGAATTCTACCCCTCCCCCGGCCTTGTTTTCAAGGGGCATGTAATGATGGCCCAGAGCTCCAATAACATTTATAGAGCAACTGCTCGCAGTTGCCTCATCGGTTCCGCCTCGAGGCGAAGGAAGCCCTGTCACTCCAGCGGGCCAATGACTTTCTCCACCTCGTCCAAAATCTCCCCGGATTTGACCAGCGCTTTCATCGCGTTGTGGTCGGGGTAGAGAGGGCGGTCTTCGTCCAGATGGGCGACATGCTTGCGGACGACGCGGTGTGCGGCCTGCACGCCCTTGCCCATTGTGAAATCGCGGAAATCGAGCGCCTGGGCTGCGGCCATGAACTCGATTCCCAGAATGCCATAGGCGTTCTCCAGGATTTGTTCGTTCTTCAGGGCGGTGTTCATGCCCATTGAAACGAAGTCCTCCTGGTCTGCCGCCGCCGGAATGGATTGAATGCTCGCCGGCGCGGAGAGGATACGGTTCTCCACAATCATCATGTCTGCGGTGTACTGGCTGAGCATCAACCCCGACATCATCCCCGCGCCCTTCGTCAGGAACGGCGGCAAGCCCTGGCTGAGTGCCGGATTCGTCAGGCGGTTCAGGCGTCGTTCCGACATCACGCACACCATTGTAATTGCCGCACCGGCCATGTCCATCGGCAGCGAAACCGGTGTGCCCTGGAAATTCGCGCCGGTCAACGTCAGTTTGTATTCCGGCAGGAAGACGGGGTTATCGCCTACGCCGTTCAACTCGATCTCCACCTGCGAACGGGCGTAAGCCACCGCGTCTCGCGCCGCGCCAATGACCTGGGGCGTGGAGCGCATCGAGTAGGCGTCTTGAACGCGTTGCTTGATCTTTCCGCTCGTCAGGTCGGAGCCCTCAATCAGGCGGGTGATGTTGCGCGCCGAAATGATGGCCCCGCGAAAGCCGCGCAGTTCGTGCAGCCGCACGTCGTAGGGTTTCAGGTTGCCGAGCAAAGCCTCGATAGACATCGCCGCAGCGATCTCCGCCTGCTTCAGCCAGCGTTCCATCTCGTAGATGTGAATGGCGGACATGGCGGTCAACACGTTGGAGCCGTTGATGGTCGCCAGACCGTCGCGCGCCTGCAACCCCGGGATCGGGATGCCGGCCCTGCGCATCGCTTCTCGACCCGGAAGTCGCTCGCCGTTATAAAAGGCTTCCCCTTCCCCCATCAGAAGCAACGCAATCTGCGACATGGGCGCCAGATCCCCCGACGCGCCGACCGACCCTTTCCGGCAGACCACCGGCGTGACGCCCTTATTGAGCATCTCTACCAGTGTGAGCGTGATCTCCGGTCGGCAGCCGGAGTTGCCGTGCGCGTGGACGTTGATGCGCCCGGCTATCGCCGCGCGCACGTACTCGACCGGAAGCGGATCACCGATGCCGGCCGCGTGGTTGTAAATCAGGTAGCGCTGGAACTGCTTCACCTGCTCGTCGGTCAACACCACTTCAGAAAATTCCCCGATGCCGGTGTTGACGCCGTACATGATTTCATGCGCCTGGATTTTCTCCTCCAGCATGGCGCGGCAGACCTTGATGCGCTCCAGTGCCTCGGGCGCCAGTTCCACTTTCTCCCCGTGTCGGGCGATGCGGACAAGTTTCTCAATCGTCAGGCTGGATCCGTCCAATACGATTGTCATCGAAAACTCCTTGAGTGGTTTTCTACCTCTCCATTCTACTCCTCTTCTGTTGCCCAACGAAAGAACACTCCACAGTATGCGTGGAGTGTTCCAGAGATTTCCTCTCACTCACCACACCAGATGCCCCATGATGACCGCGGCCAGGGTGACGGTGAGGTTATCCACGTCTGGGAAGGGCAGCGATTCGACCAGGGTCCCGATCAGGGCAATGAGAAGGAGCGGGGCCAGGTACCCGGCCATGGGTCCGGGGAAGACGCCGGCGAGCACGTACAGGGTCAGGACGAGGCCGGAGAGCAGGAATCCGCCCAGGAAGACGGCCAGCGATCCGGCCACGGTCTTGCGCGGACTCCAGGGCAGGTGCGGCGAACGCACGCGCCGACCGACGAGGTCGGCCACGCCGTCTCCGCCACACATCAGCATCAGGGCGGTCATGCCGATAGGGGAGTCTTTCCAGTAGAGAATCGTCAGCAGGACGAACGCGATGCCGTAGAAGAGCGGGCCGCGCAGGATCTCGCGCCGATCACCGGTACGGGACATGGCCTTGACTGCGGCCTCGTCCCGAATCACGCCCAGACCGACGAGGACGAACTGCCCCGTGATGGCGAGGGGCACCAGGGCAGCCAGGTAACGCGCTTCGGGTGTCTCTTTGAACAGCAGCCAGCACAGCACGAAGATGGGCCCCGTGCCGATATGAATGATCTTGCGGCTCAGGCGGGATTCGATCCAGCCGCGATGGGCGAAGAAGTCCATCAACCGTAACCAGGCCAGAGCGATGGCAAAGGTGAGGATAAGAGCGAGGATATTGTTCATGGGACCTGTCCGCAGGCGAAGTTGGGATGATTATACTCCGGTGAGCGTTCTCGCCCATGCAGGTTGTACTTTCACGCATGTGCGCAAAAAAGTGTTTCGTGAAAACCGCCTCAGAGGGTTTGTTAATGAGGGGGACCAGCGCTTCGCTAAAAAAACTGTAAGGCCGTCTTGACAAAATTGTAAGGCGGCGGCACATGGGAATAGGAAAAAAGGGGCAGTAAATTACTATAATGAGAAATACCCTGTTTACACAGGCAAGTTTCCTTAATCCGCTGTTTTCGCATTTTCACAACAAGCCCGAAGGCAAATCTCCGGCCTGATGCCAAAGCGGAGAAATCGCCAGCGCAGCCGGGAAGTGCCATCTCATTGTGAGGCGCACAGAGCGCCTGAAAAGATGAATGCATCCGCGCGGACAGGAGAGTCACCGATGACCGAGAATCAAAGTCGCCGGGAAAAGAATATTCCCCTGTGGGGTGCCGCTCGATTTGAGTATCTGACCGGGGCCTCATTCGTCCTTTTTATGACGTTGCTCATCGCCGGTATCTTTGTGACGCAGGCGCCGCTTCCCTTCGTCCCTGTGCTCTCCGAATGGCTGAATCGCAGTGTGGCTCCCAACACTGCTCTGGCCTCGTTTAGCCTGCTGTGTAGTGCTGTTCTGGCGATGGCCCTTCGCGTGGGAATCAATCTGCCTCGCGTGCCTGAAGTGCCCCCTCGCGTCCGTCGGTATCTGGCCGGCCTGCCGCTGTGGTCTCTGCTCCTGATTGCCAGTGGTGCGATGCTCTGGTTTGCGACTGTATACCCTACCTGTCACCCGCCCTCCGGGGTGTGGTTCCGCGTCGCGGGCAGAGAGATGCAGTTTTACCCATCTGAGGTCGTGGAGGTCATGCCG
>RFJH01000160.1 GCA_003694975.1 Anaerolineae bacterium
TCTCGCTGGAGGACGTCTCCCGTGTCCTGATCGGCGGGTCGTTCGGGAAGTACATCAATGTCGAAAAGGCCATTCACATCGGGCTTCTCCCCGATATGCCCTGGGAGCGATTTGAGTTCCTGGGCAACACCGCCGTACGCGGTGCCTACTACGCCTTGATTGACCATCGCGCCCGCCAACGCGTGCGCGAGATCGCCAACCGGATGACGTACATCGAACTCTCGGCGGACAACACCTTCTACGACGCCTTCATGTCCGCCATGTTCCTGCCACATACCGACCTCACCCGTTTCCCCTCCGTAGAGGCCGCCCTACGCGGCGCATAACTCAAGCAAGTAGTAGAAAGGACACCACCATGTACATCATAGGCGAAAACATCCACATCGTCTCGGATAAGGTCAAAGAGGCCCTGAAAAACCGGGACCGCGAATTCTTCATGGAAATGGCCATCCGGCAGGTCGAAGCCGGAGCACAGGCCATTGACATCAACCTCGGCCCCCGCAAGAAGGACTGGGATGAAGTCTTCCCCTGGATCGTTGAAACCATCGAGGCCGTGGTGGATGTGCCGCTCTCCATTGACACGACAAACATCAACGGCATGGAGGCTGCCCTGAAGACAATCACCAAGGCACAGCCCATCCTCAACTCCACCTCGGCAGAGCCGGAACGACTGGAGAAAGTCCCCCTCCTGGCGAAAAAATACAACGCCAAATTGATCGCCCTCACGATGGGCAAATCCGGCATCCCCGTCGCGGCCGACGAGCGCGTGCGCATCGCCCTGGAGGTCCTCATCCCGCGCGCGCTGGAGATTGATTTTCCCATCGAGGATCTGATCATTGACCCCCTCGTGCTCACCGTTTCCGGCTGCCAGGAATACTGCCCTGAACTCATTGAGGCGGTGCGCACCCTGCAATACGCCTGGGATCCGCCGCCGATGATTTCCGTCGGCCTGTCCAACGTCTCCAACGCCGTCCCTGCCCAGAATCGCTCACTCATCAATCGCGTCTATTTGGCGATGTTGATGGGCGTCGGCCTGAAAATGATGATTGCCAATCCCTTTGACGAGGAGCAAAACAAAGTCATCCGCTGGATCGAGACGAAAGACATGTCCACCCCCCTCTCGCGGCTCTACAACAAGATTGCCGAACGCACCGCCGCCGGCGAAGAGCCACAAATCGAAGATTTCGATATGAGCGACCCCGAACAGGCCGCTATCTGGAAGACGACTCAAATTTTGCTCAACAAAGTCATCTACGCAGACGGGTACCTTAACCAATAAAGCCGTCCGGTTGCCTCACCCCTGCCCGATAGGGCAAAGCGCGCGAGTTGCAACCGGCAGGCCCGTTTTCTTCTTCTCGACCGCCGCGCGCGGTCCACAGTGAGGGAACCACCATGAACGTCGAAGAACTGCTCGCGAAAGCGAAAAAACCTTCGGCGGACGCCATGAAACTGCACCCGTTCTATCGGGGGAAAATTGAGACCACGCTTAAATGCGCAGTGCGCAGTTTCGACGACTTCGCCATCTGGTATACCCCGGGCGTCGCCGCTCCCTGTCGCGCCATCGCCAAAGACCCCGAACTGGTCTACGAATACACCAACAAATGGAACACCGTCGCCGTCATCAGTGACGGAACGCGCGTCCTCGGCCTGGGCGACATCGGCCCCAAGGCCGGCCTGCCCGTTATGGAGGGCAAAGCCCTGCTCTACAAATACCTGGGCGGCGTGGACGGCGTGCCCATCATGCTCAACACCAAAGACCCTGATACCATCATCAACACCGTCCTCACCCTGCAACCTGGTTTCGGCGGCGTCAACCTGGAAGATATCTCTCAGCCCAAATGCTTCTACATCCTGGATACCCTGCGCGAAAAAGCCGAGATCCCCATCTGGCACGATGACCAGCAAGGCACCGCAACCGTTACCCTGGCTGCCCTGATGAACGCCCTGAAGGTGGTGGGGAAACGCAAAGAGGAAATCAGCATTGCCTTCATCGGTTGCGGCGCCTCCAACGTGGCCATCTCGCGCCTGATCTTCGCCTGGGGCGTGGATCCGGCGCGCTGTTACATGGTCGATAGCAAAGGCATCCTCGGCACCCACCGCACCGACCTCGAACGCCGCAAGGCCGAATACAAAGACAAATGGCGGCTGTGCCACACCACGAACGCCGAAGGGCGCCAGGGCGGTATCCCGGAGGCCATGAAAGGCGCGGACGTGGTCATCGCCCTCTCGCGCTCCGGTCCGGGAGTCATTCATCCGGATTGGGTTCGCAGCATGGCGAAAGACCCCATCGTCTTCGCCTGCGCCAACCCGGTGCCGGAGATCTGGCCCTGGGAAGCGAAAGAGGCCGGCGCAGCCATCGTTGCCACAGGGCGTTCCGATTTCCCCAACCAGGTCAACAACTCTCTCGGCTTCCCCGGTATCTTCCGCGGCACCCTTGATGTGCGCGCCAGCACCATCACCGACGAGATGTGCTTCGCCGCGGCCGAAGCCCTTGCTACCCACGTTGGCGACAACCTCGCCCCCGACCACATCCTCCCCAACATGGATGATTGGGAGGTCTTCCCCCGCGAGGCCGCAGCCGTCGCCATGAAAGCGCAAGAGCAGGGACTGGCACGTATCCAGATGTCTTATCAGGAAGAACTGGAGAACGCCAAACGCATCATCAAGCGCTCTCGTGAGATGACACAAACCCTGATGCGCGAAGGTTTCATCCCTGAAGCGCCCGAAGAATGACTCCCCCGGGCGCCCGTCCCTGAAAGAGAGGGAACCATGTACGATCTCATCGTCATAGGAGGTGGACCGGCCGGCCTGACGGCCATGGTCTACGCCATCCGCAAGCGCCTTGACGCCCTGCTGCTCACCAAAGACCTGGGAGGCAAAACAAATTATCGCCTCGCCCTGCCCTGGGTACAGGATTACCAGATTATCCGTGGCCTGGAAACGGTCAACAAATTCCGCGCCGAACTGGAGTATCTGGATTTCGCCCGCCGCATGGAGGCTGCCGAGAAAGTACGCCGGATTGACAACGGCTTTGCAGTGACTACGCGGAGTGGCGACGAATTCCAGGCCAGGGCCATCATCGTTGCCACCGGCGCACGGCAGGTACGCATGGGCGTGCCGGGAGAGAAGGAATTCACCATGAAAGGACTGTGTTATTCCGCCCTCTCCTATGCCCCCCTCTGCATCGACCGCGTCACCATCGTCATCGGTGATGAAGACCTGGCCGTCCGCTCGGCGAGCGAACTCGCCACCGTCGCCAGGCGTGTCTACCTCGTCTGCGAAAGCGGGCAAGCCCTGTCCTCTCCGCTGGGTCGGAAATTGCAACAAGCGGAAAACGTCACCATCTTGCAGGGATACCAGGTGACCGAGGTCAAGGGCGACGCCTACGCCCGCAGCCTCGTCCTGAGGACGCCGACGGGAGAGACGAAAGAGATCGAGGCGGACGCCATGTTCGTCGAGAAAGCGCTCACACCCAGGTCGGAACTCGTGGCCGACCTGGTCCGGCTGGACGAACGCGGTCGCATCATCGTGGATTGCGCCAACCGCACGAACGTCCCCGGTATCTTCGCCGCCGGTGATGTGACCAACATCTACGCCGAACAAGTGCTCATCGCCGTGGGCGAAGGTGCCAAGGCCGCCCTCAGCGCATACGATTACATCCTGTCCATCTCGTGAGTCTCTCCACCGCTCGCCGATTCTCCCTACCGCGCGGTAGAGGACACTTGACCGAATAATTGTTGACGAATGTCATCTATATTGCAGGAAACAAATTTCTATAATAGAAGTAGGCGTTCGAACACATTTCGCGCGCTTCACGGAGAGCATCCATGCAACCAGCGGATATCCGCCATCCACAATCCAAACCGGCAACCGCCCTCGTCGTCGGTGGCGGCATCGGAGGCATGCGCGCCGCACTCGACCTCGCCGACGCAGGACTGAAAGTCTATCTGGTTGAGCAGACCCCTTGTCTGGGAGGGCGAGTCGCCCAACTGGGCTTCATGTTCCCCCAGCATGATTGTGTCCTCTGTCGCGGCACTCCCGACCATGGCTACGGCTGCACTCGCCCCTCCATCTCCCCGGCCTACCTCCCCCATAATCGTCATCCAAATATCGAAGTCCTGACCAACACACGCGTGACCGACGTCGCCGGGGAGGCGGGCGATTTCACCGTCTCCCTGCGCCAGGAGCCGCGCTACGTGGATACCACCCGCTGCACCAGTTGCGGCCTGTGCGCTGAAGTCTGCCCGGTCGAACTGCCCAATACCTATCAGTTGGGCATGACGAAACGTAAAGCGGCTTACAAAATCGCCGCTCGCGCCATCCCAGACGCCTATTGCATTGACAAAGGGCCGTACTGCGAAGATTGCCGGAAGTGCTTCAACGCCTGTCCCACCGGCGCCATCAACCTGGACGAACAACCCCGCCTCCTGTCCATTGAAGTCGGCGCCATCATCCTGGCCCTCGGCTTCCAGACCTACGACCCTGCCCAACTGGAGGAACTGGGCTACGGACGCTACCCCAACGTCGTCCAGGCGATGCAATACGAACGCCTGGCCAGTCGCTCCGGGCCGACGGAAGGTATCGTCGTCCGCCCATCGGATGGCGAACGCCCCAAATCCATCGCCTGGCTGCAATGCATCGGCAGCCGCGATCAGCGCAATCCTTACTGCTCGTCCATCTGCTGCATGTACGCCACGAAAGAGGCCATCCTCGCCAAACAACGCCTCGGCAAAGATGTGCAGTGCTCCGTCTTCATCATGGACGAGCGCGCCTTCAACAAGGAGTACAGCGCCTACTTCGAAAAGGCGCGGCGACAATATCACGTCCACTACCATCGCTGCCGCGTCTCCTCCGTTCGAGAAGACCCGAAGACGCACGATCTCATCCTGCGCTACGCCGACCCGGACGGCCAACTGCACGAAGAGCGCTTTGAGATGGTCGTGCTCGCCACCGGCCTGCAACCCTCTGAATCCGCCGCCCATCTGGCCGACATCCTGGGCATCGAACTCAATGCCTACGGCTTCTGCGAGACCGATAAATTCACCCCTCTGCAAACCTCGCGCCCGGGCGTCTTCGTCTGTGGGGCATTCTCCTCCCCGAAAGAAATCGCCGAGACGATTATTGACGCCAGCGGCGCGGCGGGCGAGGTCATGCGCCTGCTCAACGACCGCCTCCTGGCCTATCCTTACACCCGCGCCTGGCCGTTCATGGCCAACGGCGATGAATTTCCCCCCGAGCGCGACGTGAGCGAGGAACCCCCACGCGTGGGTGTCTTCGCCTGCTCTTGCGGGAAGACCATCAGCGAGGTGATTGACCTGGGGAACCTCCTTGCTCAGGCCGCCCAGTGGCCGAACGTAACCTGCACCGCCGCCGTGGAATACGCCTGCTTCCCGGAAGTGCAACATTACCTGCAAGAGTGTATTGAGCGCCAGGGGCTGAACCGCGTTGTCATCGCCGCGTGCAGCAACCGTACGCACGATTCGCTCTTCCAACGCACGGTGCGCATGGCCGGCCTGAACCCCTACCTGCTGGAAGTGGTCAACCTGCGAGAACAATGCGCCCGAGTCCACAAAGAGCAGCGCGCACAGGCCAACCGCAAGGCGCTGGAGATGGTACGCATGGCCACAGCGCGGGTCTCCCTCTCGAAACCCGTGCAAAAGGAAAAGCGCCCGTGCATTCCGGCAGCCCTCGTCATTGGTGGCGGCGCCGCCGGCATGACCGCCGCCCTCGCCATCGCCGATAGCGGTTACCACGTCCACCTCGTCGAGCGCGAGGAACGCCTGGGCGGCAACCTCCTCGACCTCTACTACGTCGCCGAGGGCGTCAACCCCCAGCGCCTGCTGCGCGACCTGGTCAACCGCGTGCGGGCACACAAACGCATCACCACCTACCTGCGTACAGAAGTCGTTCA
>RFJH01000161.1 GCA_003694975.1 Anaerolineae bacterium
CCGGCGGCCTGACCTCCGGCGATGTCCGTCTCCAGGCGGTCGCCGACGACAAGGGCCTCCAGTGGGGAGACGTCCAGGCGTTGCAAAGCGATGCGAAAGAGGTACGGTGAGGGTTTTCCGGCGATGAGCGGTTCCTTGCCGGAAGCAGCGCTGATGGCCGCGAGCACCGTCCCCGCCCCCGGTGTCAACCCCTCTGGGGTGGGGAAGGTCTTGTCTGGGTTGGTGGCGTAGAAGGGGACACCGCCGCGAATCAAGCGTGCGGCGCGGTCGATTTTGGCGTAGGTCAGGGTGCGGTCCATTCCTGCGACTACAGCGAGCGGTGAGTGGGGGACCTGTTCGTCGGTGGAAGGGTGAAAACCGGCCTCTCGCAGAGCGTCAAGCAGACCGATCTCGCCCACCACGTACACTTCACCACCTTGTGGGAAGCGTTCCCTCAGCAGGGCGGCCACGGCCTGGGATGAGTTGATCACCTGCCAGGGTTCCAGGACCACGCCGAAATGACGTAGTTTCTCCAGGTAGTGAGCAGGGGTGCGGGTGGAATTGTTCGTCACGAGCATAAAGCCCAGGTTAAGGGCACGGATGCGGTCGAAGATGGCGGGCAGGTCGCCGATAGGTTGCTCGCCACGCCACAGGACGCCGTCCATATCCAGGAGAAGGGCGCGTAGAGGAGAGAGGGTCGTCGCATTCATCCTTTGTTCTGGCCTTCTTTGAGTTTTCGATAGGCCCCTTTCCAGGGGGTGCCCATGCGGTGGTTGGGACTGACGTTGACGTTGCTCAGGCGGGTGGCGATCTGAGCAGCGAGGATGGCGATGCGCGGCCAGTCTTCGTCCAGGACGGCCTGGCGCATGGCCGCGCCCATCTTGCCGCTCCAGGCCCAATCCCTGCGGAAGCGGTCGGCCTTGAGCCAATAGCCGCGCTTCTCCCAGGCGGCCACACTGGGGTCAATGGTGGCCGCGATGGTTTCCAAAGCCAGCGCGATAAAGGCAGCCAGGTCAAGTGCCTCCGGCCCGGGTTCGGTTTGTTTCGTCAGTTCGCGCAAGGCGGCGACTACGGCACGGGTCAGGCGTGTGCGATCTTTTCCGGCAGTTTCGGTCTTGATAATACGGGACATGGGGTTACTCGATGAATCAGAATGTGCCGATTATAACGCAGTCGCGAGAGTGGCCGGTCAGAAGGAGCCTTTGCCTGCGCCTCAGCAGCGTGCATCTTGACGCTCTTCTGAGGCTATGGTATATATTACAGCACACGGTCCCGTGGTGTAGCGGTTAACATGCAGCCCTGTCAAGGCTGAGATCGCGGGTTCGAATCCCGTCGGGGCCGCCACGAGAGAACTCGCTCGTCAGGAGCGGGTTCTTCGCGTTTGAGAATGATAAACGGCTTCCTTGACGAGGCTGCTCAAGGTCGCTATAATCAGCCCGCTTGTGTAATCCCGAAACGAGCGGTCCGGCGATGGCATGTCACCGGGCCGGGAAGGAGTACAGTATGCCGCCTCTACCGAAACGAAAGGTGTCCAAAGGTCGCCGCGATCGCCGTCGCTCGCATCATGCTCTGAAGCCTCGCAATCTGGTGGTGTGCAGCAATTGCGGTAGTTTGCGCCTGCCGCACACCGTTTGCCCAACGTGTGGTTTCTACAAAGGGCGCGAGGTGATCGAGGTCGAGACCGAAAAAGAATCCTCGTGAGGCAAAACGGGCCGCAACGTGAGCGGCTCGTTTGCGTTTAAACAGCCGAGATGTCTGCGCATACTGCTTTTGCCCCCCTTTTCCCCGGCCAGGGTTCACAACGCCCCGGCATGGGACGTGACCTTGCCGAACGATACCCCCTTGCCCGACGTACTTTTGAAGAGGCGGACGAGATCCTTGCCTTTCCTCTCTCGCGCCTGATGTGGGACGAAGAGAGGAAAGACGAACTGAACGACACGCTTAACACGCAGCCGGCTCTCTATGTGCACTCTCTGGCTGCTTACAGAGTCCTCTCCGAACTCGCCCCGGACCTGAGCGTGGTCGCCATGGCCGGGCATTCTCTCGGCGAACTGAGCGCTCTGGCTGCCTCCGGCGCGTTGACCTTTGCCGATGGACTTCGTCTCGTGCGCCGACGCGGCGAGTTAATGAAGCGCGCCGGCGAGATCGCTCCGGGTGGTATGGCGGCTATTCTGGGACTGGATATCCCCACCCTGGAGCGCGTTTGTGAGGAGGCAAGCACCGAAGAAGAGATAGTCCAGGTGGCAAACGACAATTGTCCTGGCCAGGTGGTCATTTCCGGCGCGCGCGCCGCTCTGATGCGGGCGATGGACCTGGCGAAGGCAGCCGGCGCGCGACGGGTGATCCCTCTGAACGTCAGCATTGCCGCACATTCGCCATTGATGGCAGCGGTGCAGGATGAATTCGCCCGCGCCGTGGACGAGACGCCGGTCGTCGCCCCGTCGGTGCCCGTGGTAGGCAACGTGCACGCCCGCTTCCTGGAAACGCCCGAAGCCGTTCGCTCCGACCTGCGCGCCCAACTGACCTCGCGCGTCCGCTGGACGGATTCGGTGCGTTACCTGCGTTCTCTGGGCGTGACGATGTTTCTGGAAGTGGGAAGCGGCAACGTCCTCTGCGGTCTCCTGCGGCGGATTGACCCTGAGGCAACGGCCATGCCTCTGGGAACACCGGAGGATTTCGCTTCTTTCGTTGAGGTGCTCTCTCGTTGATGAGAAGGGAGGGGGGCGGCCTGGTGCGGCAAACAGGATCACCGTTAGCCCTGAACATGGAAGTGAGGACAGTCTGAATGCCTGTCCGTGCTCATCTGACTTTCAGACTGTTTTGGGGCAATGACAAAAGAGTTTGTGATACAATCGAAACGAAGTATCTTGATTTTTTCCAGGAAGGAAGGAGTGATAGCAATGAAACTCGCTTATGTTGAAGGTATTGGTCCGGTCTATGCAGCGAAGTTGGAGGCGGTGGGAGTGAAAAACACGGAGCAATTGCTGCAACGTGGTTCTACTCCCCAGGGTCGTCGCGAGTTGGCCGAGCAATCCGGCATCTCCCCCGATTTGCTCCTGAAATGGATCAATCATGTGGACATGTTCCGCGTCAAGGGGATTGGCTCGGAGTATGCCGAATTGCTGGAACAGGCGGGCGTGGATACCGTGCCAGAACTGGCGCAGCGCAACCCGGACAACCTGTATGAGACACTGGTGGCGGTCAACGCGGAGAAATCCCTGGTGCGCCGCCTGCCTTCTCGCGGACAGGTCGCGGACTGGGTGAAGCAGGCCAAAAGCCTGCCGCGTGTGATCAACTACTGAGCCGCTGCTCGACCTTTGAAACAAAAAGCGTCCCCCTGGTGGGGCGCTTTTTGTTTAGCACCGAAACGGTCGGGAGGGGCGTTGTCTCCAGTATGGTGCGGGGAAATCGCCGTAGTCGGAAGCGCTTGCTCTATTTTCCGCGCCTCACCGATGTCGCCCTTGACAACGGCATTCCGATTATGTAAAATAAAAAACGTACGTTCGTTCGTTTTTTTTTGTGGAGTCTGGGATGGAAGCGACACCTTTGCGCAAAGGAGAGCGTACGCGGCGCGCGATTATGGACGCGGCGTACACCTTGTTTTTAGAGCAGGGGTATCATGCCACCTCCATGCGTCGTATCGCCGAGCGTGCTCGCATCGCTCTTGGCGGCATTTACAATCATTTCTCCGGCAAGGAAGAAATCTTCCGTGCCGTGCTATTCGACCGTCACCCTTACCGCCGGGTTATCTCGCTCATCTCAAATGCCAGCGGAGATGACGTAGAGACTTTCGTCCGCAACGCGGCGCGCATCCTGACCGAGGAACTCAGGGAGCGACCGGATTTCATCAAACTGGCGTTCATTGAGGTGGTGGAATTCGATGGCCGTCACTTGCAGGAATTGTTCCGAACCGTCTTTCCCCAGATCTTGCCCTTAATCCAGCGCTTTAGCGGGGATGAGCGTCTGGTTCCCATTCCTCCATTGCTCCTGGTGCGCGCTTTCCTTGGTATTTTTATTGCCTATCTCCTCACCGAAGCCACGTTTCAGGAGGTTATGTCCCCGGAGATGCGTGAAAACGCCCTGGAGCACTTCGTTCATATTTTCCTCTACGGCATCCTCTCGGAGGGTCGACCATGAGCACGCGTTTGCTCTCTATCATTCGTAAGGAATTTATCCAGATCTGGCGTGACCCGCGCACGGTGGCGATTATCATCATCTTGCCCATCATGCAACTCTTCCTGATGGGTTACGCTGCCACGAACGACGTGCGCAACGTCCCTATGGCCTTTTGGGATCAAAGCCAGACTCCTGCCTCGCGCGCTTTGCTGGACGCTTTCCGTGCTGCGGGATACTTTCGCATCGCTTATGAAGTAGATTCGGAAGATCAGTTGCGTGCCCTGATCGAAGAGGGAAAAGCGCGCGCCGGCCTGATTATTCCCTCTGACTACGGCGAACGCCTGGCGGACGGGGAGGCTCAGGTGGCCTTTATCCTGGATGGCTCCGACCCTACCGTCGGCTCGACAGCCCTCTCCTCGGCACGCTCTATTGGCCAGGCGCATTCCACGCGCATTCTGGAAGAACGACTTGCGGCCCTGGGGATGACCGACATGATGCAACAGCCGCTGGATGTACGGACCCAGGTGTGGTACAACCCTGATCTGGTCAGTGCCTACTTCATGATCCCCGGCGTGATTGGCATGATCCTTTATGCCATCACCTCGGTGCTCACGGCCACGACTATCGTCCGTGAGCGCGAGCGCGGCACCATCGAACAGTTGATCGTCACCCCGATTCGTCCCTGGGAACTGGTCGTTGGCAAAATCTTGCCTTACGTCATCCTGGCTTTTCTGGATACGTTTGAAGTCCTGGCTATCGGTCACTGGTGGTTTGACGTGCCTGTGCGTGGGGATCTGGGCTTGTTGGTTTTTACCTCCGGCCTTTTGTTGCTCTCCGGACTGGGCATCGGCCTCTTTTTCTCGACCATGGCAAACACGCAGCAAGAGGCCATGCTGATGGTCTGGATGACGCTTTTGCCGGCCATCTTTCTCTCCGGTTTTTTCTTCCCCATCGAGGCCATGCCGCAGGTGTTGCAATGGCTCTCGCGCATCATCCCTTTGCGCTACTACCTGGTCATTATCCGCTCCATTCTTTTGAAGGGGGCGGGGTTGCCGGCCATTCAAGATGAGATCCTGGCGCTGGCGCTGTTCGGTGTGGCCATCATGGGCGCGGCGGCAGCGCGCTTCCGCAAGCGATTGGATTAGAGATATTCTGGTTTGTTGGGATGCGTTGAGAAGAACGAACTCATCCCGATGACCAATGCTGTATCACGAAGGAGACTGCTATGGCGCATAAACGTCCTCTTATAGCCGTTGCCGTGCTTTTGCTCGCGGCGCTTGCCGTGGTGGGATGGTTTGCCGTTCAGGGATTAAAGACGGAAGACGGTTCGCTGAGCGCTTCGGGCACCATCGAAGCGACTGAGGTGACCCTCTCGCCAGAACTCGGTGGCCGGGTGGCCGAAGTGTATGTGAGCGAGGGCGAGATGGTCCAGACCGGCGACGTGCTTTTCCGCCTGGATGATACCCTGCTCCAGGCGCAGCGCGAGGTCGCTCTCTCGGCATTGGAGTCGGCTCGGGCGGCGGAGCGTACCGCCCGGTCCGCGCTCGAGACGGCGCGTCTCCAGTACGAGTTGACTCTCGATACGGCACGTGCCCAAGAGGGAGACGCGCGCCTGAAGGATTGGCTTGTCCCTGCACCGGATCGCTTCGATCAGCCGTCCTGGTACTTCACGCGCGCCGAACAGATCGCCGCCGCCGAAGCCGAGGTGCAAGTCGCAAAGGAAGCCTATGAGGCAGCCCAGGCGGAACTGGAGGCGCTGATAGCCGATCTTGGCGGGAGCGAGTTCCTGGAGGCCGAAAAGCGCCTTGCCGAGGCGCGCCTGGCCTATCAGGTGGCTTATGATTTGTATTCTCGTTCGCAACGTGGAGGGAGCAGCCCGCCCATTGATGTTTCCTCCCTGCCACCTTATATGAAGACCTACAGCCTCCGCCGGCTGGAATATCAGACGAACACGGATAATGACGACCTGATTGATGCTGCCAGGGAGATTTTTGACGACGCAAAAGCCGAACTGGACGCCGCACAGGAGGCGTACGACCGTTTGCTGGGCAACCAGGAAGCAAAAGACGTGCAGCAGGCGCGGGCGAAGGTGTCGGTGGCCTGGGAGCGTTATCTCCTCGCCCTCGACCGTCTGCGCGCCCTGCGGACCGGCGACTATGCCCTTCAAGTAAGCGCGGCGCAGAAAGCGCTGGAACAGGCCCAGGCGACCCTGGAACAGGCGCAGACCGCCGTTCGGCAGGCCGAGGCGAACCTGTCGCTGCTTGACACACAAATCGAGAAATTGACCGTGCGCGCCCCGATGGATGGCGTCGTCCTGACCCGCAACGTGGAGCCGGGGGAGGTCGTTCAGCCCGGCGCGGAGGCCATCGTCCTCATCCGACCCGAGAGTCTCACCATCACCGTGTACATCCCCGAAGACCGCTACGGCGAGATTTTCATTGGGCAACGCGCTACGGTGAGCGTGGATTCGTTCCCCGGTGAGACGTTCCAGGCCGAGGTCATCTACATCTCCGACCGTGCCGAGTTCACGCCGCGCAACGTGCAGACGGTGGAAGGACGCTCCTCTACCGTCTATGCCGTCAAACTGCGCCTGGAGGACCCCCAGGGGCGATTGAAGCCGGGCATGCCCGCCGACGTTACCTTTTTGCCGTGAGGCGTTCCGGCAGGATGCCCGCTCTCATGCCGGACGAAGAAACCATGCCTGCGACGACTCTTCCCGAGGACGACTTCCTGGTGGATGCCCAGGACCTGCGCAAATCCTTCGGCGATGTGCGCGCCGTGGACGGCGTGACGCTGCGCGTGCGCGCTGGCGAGATTTTTGGCCTGGTCGGCTCCGATGGCGCGGGGAAGACGACCACCCTGCGCCTGCTGGTCGGCGCACTGCGACCTGATACGGGTCGGATACTCATCGGTGGCTACGACCTCGCCCGCGATGTCGAGCGCGCCCGTGCCCAGATCGGCTATCTCTCACAGCGTTTCTCCCTCTATGAAGACCTGACCGTCTTGGAGAACATCCGCTTCTTTGCCGAGGTGCGCGGCATCCCGGCAGATCGCTGGCGACCGCGCAGCATGGAAATCCTGGAATTCGTCGGCCTGGCCGAATTTGTCAACCGCCGCGCCGGTCAACTCTCCGGCGGCATGAAGCAGAAACTTGGCCTGGCAACCGCCCTCGTCCATCGCCCGCGCGTCCTCCTGCTCGATGAACCGACGACCGGCGTGGACCCCGTCACCCGTCAGGATTTCTGGCAACTGATCATCCGACTGACCACCCAGGAGAACGTGGCGATGGTCATTTCCACGCCCTATATGGACGAGGCCAGCCGGTGTACGCGCCTCGGCTTCATGCGCGAGGGACGGTTTATGATCAAAGGGACTCCCTCCGAGTTACGTGCTGTGTTGCGCGGGCGTGTGCTCGAACTGCGCGGGCATCCGATGACCGCGTTGCGTCGCATTGCCTCGGAGGACGCGGATGTGGAAGACGCGCGCGCCTTTGGCGACCGCCTGCACCTGCGCGTGCGCCCCGGACGGGCGCGCGCCGTCCTGCGGCGACTCCCGCGTCGCATCCGGACCCAGGGCGTGGTCCTGTCCGAAGCGCGTTTGATTCAACCCACACTGGAAGATGTCTTCATCGCGCTGGCCGATGGTGTGGAGGTGGAAGCATGAAAGCCGTCTTAGACCTTCCCGAACCTCATGCCCGTGCGCTGGAGATCATCCTGGAGCGCGTGCCACCTGATGAGGTGCCCTGGGCGCTGACCGGCAGCGCCGGGATGCGTTTGCAGGGCGTGGACGTTCCGGTGCACGATCTCGATTTGCAAAGCGATGCGCGCGGGGTGCGTGAACTGGAAGCCCGATTGTCGGACTTCATGCGGCAAGGGGTGCGTGAATGGGTCTCCGAGCGGACGCGCTCGCTGGATGGGAAAGCGGAAATTGAGGGGGTGAGCGTGGAGTTGATCGGCGATATCTGTCATCGTGCTGTGGGCGGCGAGTGGAGCGCGCCGCCGGATGTGGCCGCGTTGCGTGTGTTCGTGGAATGGCGTTCCCGACGTGTGCCGGTCATGCCGCTGGAACATGAGGCCGAGGCCTACGAGCGCATGGGGCGGTTGGAGAAGGCTGCCTTGCTGCGTGAGGCCATCCGTCGGCGGGAGGAGGCGGGAGATGCCTGAGCCGGTCATCGTGGCGGAAGGTCTCACGCGTCGTTTCGGCGATTTCGTCGCCGTGGACCACGTCTCGTTCTCTGTAGAGCGCGGCGAGGTGGTGGGCTATCTCGGCCCGAACGGTTCGGGGAAGACGACCACCATCCGCATGTTGCTGGGGTTGCTGGAGCCTTCCGATGGTCGGGCGACTGTCCTGGGATTCGATTCGTTCCGACAGTCCGAGGCGGTGCGCGCCCGCAGCGGGTACATGTCGCAGAAGTTTGCCCTCTACGATGAGTTGACCGTCTGGGAGAATCTGGCGTTCTATGCAGGAGTCTATGGGATCACCGACCGCTCTCGTCTGACCGAGACTCTGGAGCGGGTGGGGTTGACCGGGCATGCGGATGAACGCAGCGGAGCACTCTCTACCGGCTGGCGACAACGCCTGGCGCTGGCGATTGCGCTCGTGCATCGTCCGCCGTTGCTCTTCCTGGACGAACCGACCTCCGGCGTGGACCCTTCGGCGCGGCGCGTCTTCTGGGACCTGATATACGACCTGGCGGCCTCACAGGGAGTGACGGTCTTCGTCACCACGCATTACATGGACGAGGCGGAGTATTGCGAACGGGTGGGGATTATGCGGCAGGGGAAGTTGCTCGCCCTGGACACGCCGGCCAACCTGAAGGAGCAGGCGTTGCCCGGGCCGGTGTGGGAGGCGGCGGTCAGGCCGCTGGGCATGGGGCTGGCGCGTTTGGGTGAAGTCGAAGGTGTTGTGCGCGTTGGCCTGGCAGGAGATCGCTTGCGCCTGATCACCCAACCCGGGGTTTCAGCGCGACGGCTGCGCCTCGCGATGCGAGGCGTTGGCCTGGATGTTCTCTCTCTGGAGCGCAGCGAACCGACTCTGGAAGACGTATTCCTTTCTCTGGCGCGATGATCGGCGGGAGGTGTCCGTTCCCCCTTTCGTTTACCATGTGAGTGGGCCCGGCAGGATTCGAACCTGCGACCAAGCGATTATGAGTCGCCTGCGCTAACCACTGCGCCACGGGCCCTTGTAGCCCCGATGACGAGAGCGGGC
>RFJH01000162.1 GCA_003694975.1 Anaerolineae bacterium
CCATCTCATCCTCTGTTTCTGTCCGGTAGAAGGGGGCCAGCTCCGCCCGCGCTTCTTCCAACACCCAGTTCCCCCAATACTTCACCGCGGCCAGCAGGGGGTTGAAGTCGGTGGGCGGGGCGTCCGCCGGGGCGGGTTCGTCCAGCGCCATGCGCAACTGCCCGGCCGGGGGCAGCTGCTTGCCCTTGCCTTCCCACCACAAATGCTCCGGCATGCCCGCAAAAGGGCGCCCATATTTTTGGGGATATTCCAGCGTGGCCTTAAGGATGAGCACCGCCACCGGGTTGTAGTCATTGGCGTAGGCCTCACAGCCCAGGCGCAGGGCTTCCAGCGGGTAGGAACCGCCGCCAGCGAAGGGGTCCAGCACGCGCGGAGGCGGCACGCGTCCGGCTTCGATGTCCTCCACGGTCACCGGCTCGCCGCGCTCGGCGCTCAGACGTTCGGCGTGGGCGGCGTAAATTGCCTGGCGGGCGCGTTCCAGCAGGGGCGGGTTGAGGGCGTTTTCCCACTTGCTCAGTTCGACGATGAAATTGCGCTGCTTCTGCCAGTCCAGGATGTCTTCGGGTGGCGGCACCAGGGCCGCGTAGGCCGTGGCGCGGGAGGCGGCCAGGGGCCGCCGCGCCCACCAGATGTGCAATGTGCTGATGTGCCCGTGGCGGATGTTCTTCTCTTTGGCAGAAATACGGTTGATTTCTTTGACAGGGAAGGTCTCTTCGATGAAACGGCGGTCAGGGCGAGTCATACGTCCTCTCTTTCAGCAACGGATCGAATGGCCTCGGGGGGCAACAGATAGCGCACTTCTCGCTGCTCTTCGGGCGAAAGGCGGGCGGCGGGATTGCGAACAATGTACAGGTCGGGCTGAGCTGCGGCGGCGTTCAGCACCACATACAAGAAGTAGTCCTCGCCCAGGCGCTGGGCGGTGAACCATTCGTTCTGGGTCAGCGCCACCCGTCCGACTCCGGCGCGGGCCTTGACCTCGATATAACGCCGCGCACCGCTTTGCGGGTCGGTTGAAAGCACGTCATAGCCCAGATTCTCGGCGGCCACGTCTTGCGGCTGGCGGCCATGCTCGCGCTCATAACGCAGGGCAATCTCCATCCCGATTTGCTCAATAGTCGGGTCATTGTGCATTTCCTCGCTTCCCCTCCCCGCCGGAGCGACCATCGGCAGCACCCGCACAGCGGAGAGGAAGCGCGGGGTATGCAACGTCAGTTGCTGCTCGCGCTCCAGGCTCTGTTGCAAGTCTCGCAATGCCCGCAAATAGGCTTCTTTCTGTTGTTCTTTGTTATGCATCGCCAGGGCGACGTCTTCTCCATTCAAGGCGCGCTCTTGCAGGCGAATCAGGTCGTTATCCAGGTCCAGGATGAGGTAGCGCAGCGATTCCAGGCCGTACTTGCGCTTGATGCGCGCCTCGCGCTCCCGTTCGGCAGCCAGTTCCTGCTGATAGGCTTCCAGATGAGGGATCAGCCAACCCTGTCCCTGCCGCTTCAGCGCCTCGAGGTCGAGGCCATCGGCGGGCGCGGGGGTAGGCGCGGGAGCCAGGTCCCACAGGATGGCCGGGTCGAGCAGGCGAGGCGCGCCGCCTTCTGCAGGGAGGAAAAGCGAAAAGAGGCGTTTCCCGGCGATCTGCCCCAGGCCGTCGCTGATTTGCCCTTCGTAGAAGAGGAGCACACCGTCCATGCGCCCGTCAGGGTCGAGGAAAGTCGCACCCTGCGCCAGCGCTGCGCTCAACGAGTGTTCAGCCCATTCCAGCACGGCTTCAAAGAGGGGGTGCCCGAAAGAAACGAATTCAGCCCGCGATTCCTTCATGGCGAGTTCTTTGTCGAAAGTCACCAGAGGATAACGTCTCTGCAAGGGGCCAAAACGCCTCTTGAACGTATCCTGCTCGGCCAGGGTGCGCAGCGGCGCGGGAACTTTCTCCAGGCTGAAGAAGCCACGGTGGCGCGCATCGGCGCGCGGACGCATCTCGCCGCCCAGATGTTCCCAGGCTTTTTGGAAGAAGGCCTGAGTGTATTCGGGAATCAGGCGACGTTCGCGGGCGCGGGCGTTCATCTCCTGGATGCGGGTGTAGTCAATGTAGCGCGTCGCCAGGCTTTCGCCCAGTTTATCTCGCACCTGGCGCAGGTATTTCTCGTCCACCTGGATTTCGATTTCGCGCAGGATGTCATCCAGCGTGCGGGCGTTGGCGGCGGCCTCGGTCAGCAGGCGCGCCAGATCGCGACCGGGGAAGAGTTCGTCAATCACATCGAAGACGCGGTCGCTGCCCAGGGCGGAGCGGATTTCATTCAGTTTCTCGAACAGGCGGTTGAGCACACGCCCCTCGCGCGTATCCGCCGCCACCAGGTTGAAGATGGTCACCTCATGGGTCTGGCCGTAGCGATGGATGCGCCCCATGCGTTGTTCCAGGCGATTGGGGTTCCAGGGGATGTCGTAATTGATCATCAGGTGGCAGAATTGCAGGTTGATGCCTTCGCCAGCGGCCTCGGTTGCCACCATCACCTGGGCTTCGTTCTTGAAAATCTTTTCCGCTTCGATACGGCTTTCAAGCGGCATACCGCCGTGAATCGTGCACACGCGATAGCCCCAATCGCGCAGCCGCCGCTCGAGGTATTCGAGCGTATCGCGCGCTTCGGTGAAAATCAGGATTTTCGCGCCAGGGTCTTGTTCTTGCAAAGCATTCAACGCGCTGCGAAAATGCCGCAGTTTGACCTCATCCCCTTGCTCGATGATGGCGCGCGCTTGCTGAAGCAAGCGTTCCAGAGTCTGAATTTCGGCTTCCAGTTCGGCGTAGTTCTCGGCCCCGCTGAGTGTTTCCCACAAAGCCTCCTGCTCCCAGCGTTCTTCTTCGCTCAGGTCTTCGACTTCATCCAGTGAAAAAACAGATGACGGGGCACTGAACCGGCCTTCCTTGAAAGCATCGGCCTGTTGCAGCATCTCTTCAAGTCGTTTCTTGCGCCGTTCGAGGGAACGGTAGAGCGCATAGGTGCTGGAGGCCAGCCGTCGCTGCAGGATGACCATGGCAAAGGCCACGTTGCGCCGCCGGTCGCTGCTCAGGGCCTTGTTGTACTGTTCGTTGACGTAACGAGAGAGGGCGTTGTAGAGTTCTTTTTCGGCGGGTGATTCCACGCCCAGGTTGAAGGTCATTGTCTTCACATGGCGAGGCAGGAAAAGCGGCCTGCCATTGAAATCCTTCAAGTCCTCCTTCAGACGGCGGATGAAGAGGGGATTATCGCCAGCGCGGATGGATTCATCAAGCATTTCTACGGTCGCAAACGCGCCGGGTTGGAGCAAATCCAGGAACAGGCGGAAGTTCTCCGGGTCGCCGCGGTGGGGAGTGGCGGTCAGGAAAAGCAACTGTGTGCTGTTGCGCGAGAGCAATTCGCCCAGGCGGTAGCGTTTGGTTTTCTCCGTCTTATCGCCGTATTTGTAGGCGGCCATCTTGTGGGCCTCGTCCACAATGGTCAGGTCCCACTGCACACCTGCCAGGGACTGCATCACATCATCCTGGCGTGCGAAATCGAGGGAGGTGATCACCTGGAACTCGGTCTCCCAGACGTTCTCGCCAAAACGGTTACGCATGGTCTGGCGATCAACCAGTATGAAGCGCTCGTCAAAGCGCTCTTTCATCTCCCGTCGCCACTGGTCTTTCAAATGCCCTGGGACGACGATCAAAATGCGCCGTGCCACGCCGCGTAATTTCATTTCCTTGATGACCAGTCCGGCCATGATGGTCTTTCCCGCGCCGGGGTCATCGGCGATAAGGAAACGCACGCGCGGCTGATGGAGGATATAGCCATAAACGGCTTCAATCTGATGCGGCAGCGGGTCCACTTTGGAGATGTTCATCGCCAGGAGTGGGTCGTAGAGCGAGGCATAACGATAGCGCCGGGCTTCAAGCGCCAGAAAGACCTCGCGCGAGGGCGCGTTGAAATCACCCTGCAGACGCAGAGGGCGGAGTTGCACTGCTTCCTGGAAAGGCAACACCTGATCAATGTGCGTGTGGTTGTACAACAGTGCCCCCACCAGACGCACATAACCCTCGCCAAGCGGCTCCACCAGGTCTACTTTGACCGGCTCCGGCCAGCGCGAGGATTGGATGACATCTCCAGCATGGATAGAAAGTTCAACCAGGCCCATAAAAACACAACCCGCCTGCGGCGCGATGCACGCAGGCGGCGGAGGGATGTGCTATAATCCGTTCAGCCGCTACGCGCCGCGACCGCGTAGCCGCTATCAGCCTCGCCGGGCAGACGGCGAGGTCTTTTTTTGTACATTTGTAATTGTATTTGAGAAAGGTGATGGGGTCAAGTAGCGTTCAAACCCATACCGGGATACTC
>RFJH01000163.1 GCA_003694975.1 Anaerolineae bacterium
CCTGGACGGCCATCTGTACGCCGTGAACGCCGGGACGGGGAAAAGAATCTGGGAGTTTTCCACAGGAGGGGCCATCAATTCATCGCCGGTGGAAAGAAATGGCATTCTCTATATTGGCAGTAACGACGGCCAGGTGTACGCCATCATTGCAGCGGGCGAGTAGCAAAGGCGCTCTCTGCTCCTCGAGAGTACACGCAAATGTTGTAGAACAGGTCGCCTCGTGTCGAGCCACGCGCTGAGCGCAGTCGAAGCGGGAGCGCCCACTTCGCTCCGCACAGTACAAGCTCCGGGCGCGAAGTCGAGACGTCCACAGGCTTCCTGTCATCTCTGATCAGGCGCTTCGACTACGGCGGCTACGCCGCCTCCGCTCAGCTACATATTTTGCATGCACCCGCTCTCTGCGTTGACCTGGAGCAACTTCTCTACTTGTGCTATAGTATCCCCATCAGGAAACAGAGAGGAGAACAGCCATGACCATCCACTTGCTTTACCCCGTCAGCGGCCCCATCACCCAGGCCTTCGGCGCAAACCCCGACCTGTACAAGAAATGGGGTTTCCCCGGCCACAACGGCATTGACTTCGGCGTCGCCAACGGCACTCCGGTCAAGGCCGCCGCGGAAGGCGTGGTGAACAAGGTCTCGTTCGAGAACGGGGGCTACGGCAACTACGTCAAACTCCAGCACAGCGATGGCGACACGACCTACTACACCTACTACGCCCACCTGATGAAAGCCACCGTCTCTCCAGGCCAACACGTCAACGCCGGCGACGTGATCGCCTATAGCAACAACACCGGCGCCAGCACCGGCCCCCACCTGCACTTCGGTCTGCGCATCGAGGGGCAAAACCCCTCCTACAAAGGCTACGTAGACCCAATGCCCTACCTCAGCGCGACCATCCCTTCCGAACCCTCCGCCGATTTCCCCGGCGCGGTGGACCTCCCCGAGGGCATGGATTTCGTCGTGGATTACGAGGTCCTGAACGTGCGCAGCGGGCCGGGCATCACCTACGCCATCATCGGCCAACTGAAAAAAGGCGACCTCATCACGGGCAAACGCCTGCATTCTCAAAGCGTGTGGGTCGAATTCGAGTCGGGCAAGTGGTGCGCCCTCTCCTTCGATGGAGTGCAATATTTGAAAGTCAAATGAGCACAACAACTCACCGACCGTCTCCCCCCATCTTCGACCCCGCCCACGATGTCTATCGCTACCAGCCGCGTGCCCTGGACGCCATCTTCTCCCCGAAGAACGTCGCCGTCATCGGCGCGACAGAGCGCGAGGGCAGCGTCGGGCGGACAATCCTCTGGAACCTGATCTCCAGCCCCTTTGGCGGGACCGTCTTCCCGGTCAATCCGAAACGCGCCAGCGTGCTGGGCATCAAGGCCTATCCCACCATCGCCGAGGTCCCCGATCAGGTGGACCTGGCCGTCGTCGTCACCCCCGCGCCGACCGTGCCGGGGATCATCGGCGAGTGTGTAGATGCCGGCGTGAAAGGCGCCATCATCATTTCGGCGGGCTTCAAAGAGATCGGTCCGAAAGGGGCTAAACTGGAAGCCCAGATCATGGAGCAGGCGCGGCGCGGACGGATGCGCATCATCGGCCCGAATTGCCTCGGTGTGATGAACCCCATCACCGGCCTGAACGCCACCTTCGCCAGCGCGATGGCGCAACCGGGCAACGTGGGCTTTATCAGTCAATCCGGCGCGCTGTGCACCGCCGTTCTGGATTGGTCTTTTCGTGAGCACGTCGGCTTTTCCGCTTTCGTTTCCGTCGGCTCGATGCTCGATGTGAACTGGGGCGACCTGATCTACTACCTCGGCGATGACCCTCACACGCGCAGCATCGTCATGTACATGGAGACCATCGGCGAGGCGCGTTCCTTCCTCTCGGCGGCGCGTGAAGTCGCCCTGACCAAGCCCATCATCGTCATCAAGCCCGGTCGCACCGAATCCGCCGCCCGCGCCGCCGCCTCCCACACCGGCTCGCTGACCGGCTCCGACGAGGTGCTCGATGCCGCCTTCCGCCGCGTCGGCGTGCTGCGGGTGAACACCATCAGCGAAATCTTCTCCATGGCCGAGGTGCTCTCCAAGCAACCGCGCCCCAAAGGCCCGCACCTGACCATCCTGACCAATGCCGGCGGTCCCGGTGTCCTGGCGACCGACGCCCTGATCACCGGCGGCGGTCAACTCGCCGAACTCTCTGAAGAGACCCTGCGCGCCCTGGACGACATCCTCCCCCCTGAATGGAGCCACAACAATCCGGTGGACATCCTCGGCGACGCCAGCCCGGAACGCTACCTCAAAGCCATCGAGGTCACCGCCCGCGACCCCAACAGCGACGGCCTGCTCGTCATCCTCACCCCCCAGGCCATGACCGAACCGACCGAGACCGCCGAGGCCCTGCGCGATTACGTCCGCTCCCACGCCGACGCCGGAGAGGAGAAACCGATCCTGGCCTCCTGGATGGGCGGCGAGGAGATACGCGCCGGTGAGAACATCCTCAACAAAGCGAACATCCCCACCTTCGATTACCCGGACGCCGCAGCCCAGGCCTTCGCCTACATGTGGCGCTACACCTACAACCTGCGTGGCATCTACGAAACCCCATCCCTGACCGAGGCAGACGGCGCATCCGGCCCGGACCGGGACGTGGCCGCGTCCCTCCTCGAACAGGCGCGCCGGTCCGGGCGCACCATTCTGACCGAGGCCGAGTCCAAGCGTCTCCTTGCAGCCTACGGCATCCCCACCACCCCCATGCGCATCGCCACCGACGCGGAACAGGCCGTCGCACACGCCGAAGAACTCGGTTATCCCGTCGTGCTCAAACTGCACTCCGAGACCATCACCCACAAAAGCGACGTGGGCGGCGTGAAACTCAATCTGACCGATGCCGATGAAGTGAAGGCCGCCTTCCGCGCCATCCGAAGATCGGTGCGTGAGAAAGTGGGGGCGGAGCACTTCCAGGGTGTGACCGTCCAGCCGATGGTGCGCATGGATGATGCGTATGAACTGATTATCGGCTCCACCATCGATCCTCAGTTCGGGCCGGTGCTCCTCTTTGGCGCAGGCGGCACGCTGGTTGAGATTTTCAAAGACCGCGCCCTGGGCCTGCCCCCTCTGAACACCACCCTGGCGCGTCGCATGATGGAGCAGACGCGCATCTACAAAGCACTGCACGGCGTGCGTGGCCGCCGTCCTGTAGACCTGAACGCCCTGGAACACCTCCTGGTGCGTTTCAGCCAACTCATCGCCGAACAATGTTGCATCAAAGAACTCGATATCAATCCCCTCCTCGCCTCGCCGGAGGGCGTCCTGGCGCTGGATGCCCGCGTGGTGCTCTACGGTCCAGAGACAGGTCCCGAAGACCTGCCAAAACTCGCCATTCGCCCCTATCCCATCCAGTACGTCAGCACGTGGACGATGCGCGATGGTCGAGAGGTCACCTTCCGCCCCATCCGTCCCGAAGACGAGCCCCTCGTGGTCGCCTTCCATAAGACCCTCTCCGACCGCAGCGTATACTTGCGTTACCTCTCTCCCCTCCTCCTCAGTCAGCGCGTCGCCCACGAGCGCCTGGTGCGCATCTGCTTCAACGACTATGATCGCGAAATCGCCCTCGTGGTAGACTGGCTCAACCCACAGGACGGTCAACATCACATCCTGGCGATTGGCCGCCTCTCCAAGCGCTACTCGCTGGACGAAGCGCGCTTCACCATGCTGGTGAGCGACGCCTATCAGGGACAGGGCCTGGGCAGCGAACTCCTGCGCCGCCTGATCGAGGTCGGTCGTGCCGAGGGAGTGGCTCGCATCACCGCCACCATATCACCGGAAAACCACGCCATGCAAAAAGTCTGTCGGCGCATGGGCTTCACCCTGCGTGAAAACGCCCGCACCGGCATGATTGACGCCGAACTCGCTCTGTAGCCCAAAGCGGTGCTCGCTTTCCCTGGAAAGCCGCTCTCTTGCCCACTATCTCGCACGCCCTCTCTGTATCCAGTCGTACTCTTCTCTCAGCACGCTCGCCGGCACGCCGCCGATAAGGGCCTTGTTCACATCTATTTTCCCGGCCACGACGCTGCCCATGGCCACAAGCACCCGATTCCCCACCGTAGCGCCGGGGGCAAAGCGCACCGCACTGCCCAGGTAACACTCGCGCCCAATGTGCACGTCACGGTCTGTCACCCCTGCGCCGTGCGTCCAGAACTGCGACCCGACCCCCGCTACCCACGACCCCTCTCCCAAGACGAACTCTCCGACCCCATCGAAGTAATGTCCTGATGTGATTAGCGCGTTGTCGCCGATGTGTATCCTGCGCCGGTAGCCTGCATGACGGTACTTTTCCTGCAAAGTCCAGTATCCGCAGGCAAAGATGTTGGCGTTGCCAATCGAAGCGCCTTCGCCAATAAACACATGCATTGGGCCGATGAACAGGTTGAACCGGCCGATCTTGCAGGCATGCAAGCGCGCCTGCGAGACGGCGATCACCGTCCCAAACCCAATGCGCGTTCCCGGAAGAATCTCATACCCCAGCAGCAGCCGATACGCCAGGACACGCAAGGTGCTCAGCGGCAAGATACTGATAAGAACGGCCAGGGCCAGACGGACTCTGTGCATGACTCACTCCTCCGGCGATGACCATTTCGCCGCAAGGCGCGTGTACCCGTAGATCAGCAGCGCGCCCAGCGCCAGGGCGGGCAGGAGGACAAGGCCGGCCTCCGGGCCGAAGTACCCTCCCGTCCACAGGTCGGGGCCGCGCACGGCGACGCGCATCAGGCGATAGAATTCCATCCCGCTGACCGGAAAACCGAAGACCACCCCCTCGAAGAAGTTCCAGCCGATGTGCAGACCGATGGAGAGCCACAAGCGACCGGTACGCAGATAGCCATAGGCCAGGAAGAGACCCGCCAGGAAGATGCCGAGGGTGCTCATCCAGGAGGCGTGCGGGTTCGCCAGGTGCAGGGCACCGAAGATGCCCGAGGAGAGGACCACGCCCAGGGTGCGGTTCGTTCCGCTGGCGATGGTTTGCAGGTGGTAGCCGCGGCTGAGGAGTTCCTCGTTCCAGCCGACCAGGACGAAGGTCAGGAGGATGAACGCCGTGCTGAGCAATACAGCAGGCAGGGACTCCGTCTCCCAGGCGAACCCCTCGACCGTCAACCAGCCCATCCGCCACTCGAGGAGCGCGATCAGCCCCATCATCACGAAGGTGATCAGGATCCCCGCCACGAGGTCGAGCAGCGCCCGCAGGTCGAGGTGCAGCCCCAGGCTGACAAACGAGCGCCGGTCCAGAAAACGCCGCGCCAGGAAGACCGAGACCCCCACGGCGAACGTCTCGGCGACCTGATTGGCGAACATCAGCCAATCGTCCGCCGCAGTATCGAAGGGCAACCCTCCCAAAGCCAGCAGGGCAAAAGGGATGCCCACGCAAAACATGAAGAAAATCAGCAAGAGCGTCTGAAGCAGGAGCCGCCACCCGGCGCGCAGACGGGGCTCATCCGGGGAGAGGAAAATCACTTTCCAGAGAGGACGTTGCGGAGAGGGCGTGTCCATACACATCCTTTCTCAGGGCAAAGGTTTCCGCCCCGCGCCAGCGCTCACCTCAGCGTTGCTCGCGAAACGTCTGTGGGTCAAGGGCGAGGTCACCCAGATGCAAGGCGTCCACGCCTTCGAGCGAGGGGAGCGGGGTCAGCACGCGGAGGCGCATCGTCTCGCGATGGATTTCCTGCACGATCCCCAATGCTCGCGTGAAGCCTTCGGCATCTTCAAACGCCAGAAGACCGTGCAGGGCGAAGCGCGGCCAGGGGAAGACCGGCATCTCGCGCCACGAAAGTTCGAGGGGGTGCACCGTGGCGAAATAGGCCGCGTAACGGTCGAGGCGGTTCTGGCGACGCGTGGCGAAATCGCGCTTCTGGACGAGCGGGGAAGGCCGCAGCGTCCTCACGCGCGTGCGGCGGCTGCGACGCAAAGGCAACAGGAGCGGCTCCAGTTCGTCTTCCGCCTGGATGCCGATGACAAGAGAAGGGCGCAGGAGGTCCACCAGGGCATGCTTCAGCGCCAGGCCACCCTGCGCGGGCGAGACCAGGCCATCCGTATCATAGACAACCACCTCGGCGCCCGCCTCCCGCGCCGCCTCCGCCAGGCGATGTACGCCGACGAGCATGGGGAGCATGTGTCCGCGCGGCGAGACGTCGCCAATGAACGTGCGCCGGGTCCTGGATGGTGAGGTAAGTTCGCCCAGCGCCAGGGTAAGCGTGGTCGGCGGACCGAGGGAGGCCTGACCGGGATCGCCATCCAGGAAAGCGGGCCGTTTTCCCGCCTCGCGCAGGCGGGCATAAAGATAGCGCGCGAAGGTGCTCTTCCCCGTATCCGGCGCGCCGACGATCATCACCACGCCGCGTAGATCGGCGAGGGGAATGGCGTCCCATTCGGGGGTCGGCTGTGGGGAGTGAAGCGCCCCGGCTTTCATCGGCCTTATTTCTTTTCAGGCCGCACGTAGTGCTCCTCGAAGACCAGGCGGTCGTCGTAGGGGCCGGTGTACCCGCACTCGCCGGCGCGCGGCGAGTTGACGATGGGGAGAAAACCTTCTCCGCTATCTTTGTGCCTTTGCATGTGACCGGTGCAGTAGGGTTCAAACGTGGAAGCCCAGACGTAAAACCACTCCGCCGGTTTGCCGCACTTTATACACGGGAAAGCGGGAGCGTAATTGCGCGCCAGAATGCGCACCTCTTCTTTGGGCAGGATCCCCTGGCGTTCCCCAACCAGTTTTAGGAGCAAGACAGTAGTAGTGCCAAAATCGTATTCGTAGAGGAACTTTTGTCCCACCTTGAGCACGGTGTAGAGTTTCACATCCATACTCCGGGTAGGGCGAGAAGGGCCGAAGAAATCCTTCCACATGGCGTCTACCATGCCGGTATTCAATTCGTAGGACACGTTGTCAATGATAAAGGCGCTCAGATGGCCGCAACACTCCACCCAGACGGCGCGCAGGAAAGCATCGAGAGCGAGCAAAGTCTTGCTGGCCGGTATCTCAATGTGCATCCAATATTCGGGATAGTGATACCCTTCGACGACCAGATGGAAGAGTCGCACCGTTTCCCCTTTCTCCGAGGCCTCGGCCTCCTTGCGCGCCGGGCAGGCGCGCAGATGGCGCAAGATGGTATTCTTGGCGAAGGGCTTCTCACAGAAAAAGCACTTTCCGTAAGAGATACGTGGCTTAGCCATGTTTCTCTCCTCTCTGTACGTAAATCCCCGTCGGGTCCAACTCCTCGTGCAGGATGCGCAATTCTTCATCGGTGGGCGGCTCGGTGA
>RFJH01000164.1 GCA_003694975.1 Anaerolineae bacterium
CGGTGATGAGCAGAAAGCCGATGGGACCGAAAAGGGCGTGCCACATTTCGCCCAGCGGGGGGCCCTGGATGCGCAGGTCTTTTTTGCGGTGTTCTGGTGAAAGCGATTCGGGCAGGAAGAAGTAGATGGCGAGCATGGACAAGAGGGAGAGGGCAGCGGCGAAATAGAAGGGTGCCGAGAGAGAGATGGTGGAGAACAGGCCACCGACGCCGGGGCCGAGGGTCATGCCCAATCCCATGGAGGCGCCGATGATGCCCATGCCGCCGCTGCGGTGTTTCTCTTCTGTGCTGTCGCCGATGTAGGCCATGGCGGTAGGCAACGTGGCGGAGGAGAGCACACCGGCCAGGGCACGGGCCGCGAAGAGCATCCATAGTCGCGTCGAGAGGCCTAACAGAAGCATGGTGATGCCGTTGCCCAGGACGCCGATCAGGAGGATGGGTTTGCGACCGTAGCGGTCGGAGAGGGCGCCCCACATGGGGGAGAAGAGGAACTGCATGGCGGAATAAATGGCCATCAGGAGTCCCATGGCCACTCCGCTGCCGCCAAAGGCGGTCACATAGGCCGGCAGGAGGGGGATGATGACTCCGAAGCCGATCAGCATGATGACAAGGGTGAGGAAGAGGATGAGCAGGTTGCGGTTGAATTTCATACGTTTCCTTTGGATCGGGTTGCAGGCGGCGTCATTATAGGTGGGTGGGGGAAATCTGTAAAGCGGGGCGGGGGTTTCCCCATCGGGCGCGCGGCCAGGCGCGGGCGCAGCACGCACGCGTCCGTCCGGGGGCGATGCGGAAATGTCCGTTCAGGAGGTTTTACGCCTGGGGTGGTGTCCCCACTCTTTGAGTTGTTCGATGACCTGTTCGATGAGGGTCTCTACCTGCGCTTCGACGGCGGGGGAGAGTTCCAGGCCGACTTCGAGACGTTCGGGTTGGACACCGAGGAGGACGACGTTTTTGGGGTAGATGTCCTTCAGTTTGGCGGCGAAGAGCATATCCGGGATGCCGATGTGGTGGGGGGACATTTTAATGGACATGAAGGCGGGCACGTCGTCTCCCTCGAGGCGGGAGAGGTTGCCCGGTTCGCCGCCGTTTTGGACGGCGTCCACGAGCAGGAGGTTTTCGACCCCTTCCAGGTAGTAGAGGAGGTCCAGGCCCAGGGTGCCTCCATCCAGGACCAGGACCTCCTCGGGGAATTCGTACCTGGCCATCAGACGCTCGATGACGTGGATGCCCACGCCCTCGTCGGAGAGGATGCGGTTGCCCACGCCGAGGAGGAGCGTCGTGGCCTGAGGGCGATCTAGCATGAGCCGTTCGTGCGGACGCGGAAGCGGAAGAGGGGGCTGGTGAAGCCGTTGGCGGCTTCGAGGTGGACGTTGTTCAGTTCGCGTCCGGTGCGGGCGTCTACGAGGTGGACGCCGCAGGCCATGCAGGGATCGAAGGAGTGGATGGTGCGCAGCACTTCGATGGGCTGCTCCGGGTCGGCGATGGGGGTGCCGACCAGGGCGGCTTCGTAGGCGCCACGCTGCCCCTTCGCATCGCGCGGAGAGCAGTTCCAGGTGCTGGGCACGACGGCCTGATAGTTGTAGATTTTGCCGTCTTTGATGTGCACCCAGTGGCCGAGGGAGCCGCGCGGGGCTTCGGTGTGCCCCCAGCCCTGGGCTTCTTTCGGCCAGTTGGCAGGATCCCACATGGCGTTCTCATGGATCTTGAAATCGCCACTGGCGATGCTTTCCGCCAGTTCGTCGGTCCACTCGGCGAGTTTTTCGGCGGTGACGACGGTCTCAATGCAGCGAGCAGCAGTGCGCCCCAGCGTGGAGAAGAGGACTTCCGGCCCGGCGCCGAGTTGATCGAGGACGTAATTCACGACCTCGCGCACGCGCTCATGCCCGCTGGCGTAGGCGACCAGCATGCGCGCCAGGGGGCCGACCTCCATGGCGTGATCGGAGAGGCGCGGCGCTTTCATCCAGGTGTATTTCTTATCGGTATCCAGGAATTTGTAGGGCGGTTTCGGGCCGGTGTATTTGGGTCGCGTTTCGCCTTCCCAGGGGTGCTTCGCCTTGCTCTCGTCGTCGTACTCGTACCAGGAGTGGGTGACGTATTCGGCGATTTCCTTGTGGTCCACAGGATAGACCTTGGAGAGGTCTTTGTTCAGGATGTAGCCGGAGGGCAGCCAGGGGTTGCCATCGGCGTCGGGGAAGTCTCCGTAGGAGAGGAAGTTCCCCAGGCCGCCGCCGATGCCGGCCCAATCCAGGTAGAAGGGCGCCACGGCAAGGACGTCAGGCAGGTAAACTTTCTCGACGAATTCTCTGGCCCGCTGGAAGAGGCTCTTGAGGAAGGCGATGGTATCGGCGTTGATGGCGGCCTGGCTGTTGGGGTCGACGGGGGAGGCCATGCCACCCACCAGGTAGGTCTGCAGGTGGGGGTTCTTGCTTCCCAGCAGAGCGTGAGCACGGATAACGTCCCGTTGCCAGTCGAGGGCTTCGAGGTAGTGCGCCACGGCCATCAGGTTGGCCTCCGGCGGTAACTGGTAGGCCGGATGACCCCAGTAGGCGTTGGCGAAGGGACCCAACTGACCGCTGTTGACGTAGGCGGCCAGTTTGTCTTTGACGCCTTTGAAGTAATCCGCGCTCGACTTGGGCCAGTCGGATGTGGATTGTGCCAGTTTGGCGGTGGCTTGTGGGTCGGCATCCAGGGCGCTGACGATATCCACCCAGTCCAGGGCGTGGAGGTGATAGAAGTGGATGACGTGGTCCTGGACGTACTGAATGCCTTCGATCAGGTTGCGCAGGATGCGCGCGTTGTTGGGGATTTCGATCCCCAGGGCATCTTCAACTGCTCGCACGGAGCAGACGGCATGTACCGTTGTTCAGACACCTCATATGCGCTGCGTGATCGCCCATGCTTCGCGCGGGTCGCGACCCTTGAGGATGAGTTCGATGCCGCGGAACATGGTGCTGGAGGCCCAGGCATCGGTGACCACACCGTCCTCGATCTGTACCTCGATGCGCAGGTGGCCTTCGATGCGGGTGATGGGGTCAATGGCTATTCGGGTCATGGTTCAATCTCCTTTGAGTGGGAGTGTGCAATGGTGCTTTCAGGTGGTGGGGGAGGCGTGTCGCTCCGGCAGGAGCCGGAAGTAGTAGGCGATCAAGGCGTAGAGCAGGACGCCGCCGGACATGATGCCGAGTGTGATGGCGATCTCAATCCAGTGGGGGGTATAGACGACCGGCGAGGGTTCGGCCAGGCCAATCCAGGAGATGACCAGGCGATTGATGAAGGTGCCGATCAGGGCAAATACCCCGGCCCAGAAAGGCGCGGCAGAGTGACGAATCAGTTTCGAAAAGAGGATCGCCATGGGGACGAAAACACCGATGATCAACTCGAACCAGGCAAGCAGTCCGTAGGCATCGGGCTTTAGCAGGAGAGGGACTTCGCCTGCACCCATCCAGTCGCCGGCTTTGATGGCGAGATAGAGCAGGAGGTTGAGCGCCATCGCCTGGCCAATGCGGCGGAACAGTTCCCGGTCGAGGGGGATGCCCCTGGCCCTCCAGATGAGGGTGACGGCGATGGCCGTCATGCTCAGGCCGGTGTAGGTGGCCTGGAAGAAGAAGAGCACAGGCAGGGCAGGCGTCCACCACAGGGGATGCAGTTTGTATGGCATGAGCAGGAAGAGTGATCCCAGGGAGGACTGGTGAAGCGCCGAGAGGACGATGCCCGCGCCGGCGATGATATAGATGCCGCGGTTGATCCAGCGCGTCGGCGTCTGAATGTTCCACCGCTCCAGGAGGACAGGCAGGATTTCGAGGATCAGGATGCCGGTATAGAGCGTGACGCACAAACTGATCTCTTCCAGGAAGGAATGCAGGTTGATGTAGCGCGGGTTGAAGATGTTGTAGAACTGGAACCAGCGCCCGATGTCCAGGAAGAGCAGGATGCCGACGACACCATACCCGATGACTCCTGCCAGGACGGCGGGGCGGATGACATCGTGGTAGCGCTCACGCCCGAAGAAGTAACTGATGAGCGAGATGGTGAACGCGGCGCCGGCAACCGGGATGAGGAACAGGTCAATGGAAATCCAGATGCCCCATGGGTAGTAATCGTTCATGTTGGTTGTGGGCCCCAGGCCGACGACCAGGCGGTAGATGGACAGGCCGATGCCGAGGAGCGTGAGCGCCAGGAGCAGATAAGCCGCGTAGAGCAAGACGGGCGATGTGCGTTTGAGTTGCTTGACTAGAGTGGCCATGTCTCCTCCCAGGCTCCTTTCTTGGAGATCCAGTGGATGGCGACCAGCGCCAGAGGCCCGCCGATGATGATGCCGGGCAGAACGACCCGGGCCGTGTCCTCACTCAACTGGGGGATGGGTTCCGTCCCCAGGTCTTCCAGCCCTAACTTTTCGAAGGGGACGGCAGAGAGGTAGAGGACAGATGTGCCGCCGGCGTCGTCTTTCCCGTAGATGTGGTTGACATAGCGGTCGGGATGTTCGGCCAGACGTTTTTCGGCTTCGGCGAGCAGGTCGGCGCGGCGACCCCAGATCAAGGCGCCGGTGGGACAACGCTCCGCGCAGGCCGGCCCTTTGCCGTCCAGGATGCGGTCGTAGCAGAAGGTGCACTTGGCGATCTTGGGGATGACCTCGTCCCACTCGAAGCGCGGCACGTGGAAGGGGCAGGTGTACATGCAGTAGCGGCAGCCGATGCAACGACTCGGGTCGTAGGTCACCGGCCCTTGAGGGGTTTTTTGCAAGGCCTGGACGGGGCAACCGCTCACGCAGGCCGGATGGACGCAGTGCATGCATTGGCGCTTAACGAAGGCGTATTCGTCGCCTTCTTTGTAAAGTTGGATCAGCGTCCAGGTATCTGCGCTGAGCGCCTGGGGTGCGTCGTGCAGGCCTTCTGCGTCCGGCTCCGGCGTGGTGTGGTTCCACTGGCGGCAGGCATTGGTGCAGGCATTGCAGCCGACGCACAGCGTGGAATCGTAGAGCATGGCGACATGATCGTCGGCTTCGCCGATAGCGGCCTGCGCACGGACGGTAGGCAGGAAGGCGCTGCCTGCGGCCAGTCCCAGGATTTTCAGGAAATCCTTACGACTGATGGTGGACATGGCGGCCTCCTAAGATTCCGTTTCCGGGGAGTCGCCGCTTTCGTCCTCCTGCTCCGGCTTGGTCAGGGCGTTGTAGGCCGCCACGCCCGCCGCGCCGACCGCCAACCCGGCCAGGCCGCCCATGAGCGCCGCACTGGCAGGCGCGATCTTCTGCTCCGGCGGATAGACCGGCGCATACGTCTCAGGCGGGGTGAAGCGATGCAGTTCGGCGTGATTGTAGACGCCCAGTTCCCAGAAATCGGGCTCGGAGCAGCCGATGCAGCCATGCCCTGAGCCGATAGGCCAGTTGGTGCCGTCGTTGTAGCGGACGGCGGGACAGTTGTGATAGGTGACCGGCCCCTTGCATCCCATCTTGTAGAGGCACCAACCCTTGCGGTGGCCTTCGTCTCCCCAGGCTTCGACGAATTCGCCGGCGTTGAAGTGACCGCGTCGCTCGCAGTTATCGTGGATCAGGGCGCCGTAGGCGAAGAGCGGGCGGTGCAGGTCGTCCATGGCGGGCAGTTCGCCGAAGGTGAGGAAGTGGACGACCGTCGCGGTCAGGTTGACCGGGTTGTAGGGACAACCGGGCAGATTGAGCACCGGCTTATCGGTCACCAGGTCCATGACCGAGACGGCGCCGGTGGGATTGGGACTGGCTTTGGGGATTCCACCAAAGGTGGCACAACTACCGACGGCGATCACTGCCAGCGCGTTGGAGGCCGCCTCGTCCAGGATATCGAGTGCGGTGCGCCCACCGATGCAGCAGTAGATGCCGTCTTCGGCGGCAGGGATGGAGCCCTCCACGATAAGCAAATAGCCTCCCTGCTCAACCGTTGCTTTCTTGGCTTCCTCGGCTCGTTTTCCGGATGCAGCCATGATGGTTTCGTGATAGTCAACGGAAAGGATATCGAGCACGAGTTCCGCCACGGTGGGGCGGGAGGCGCGTAGAAGGGCTTCTGTGCAACCGGCGCAATCCTGAAATTCCAACCAAACGACCGGCGTCCGCTGCGGCGCTGCCAGCGCTTTCTCGAATTTCTTGGCGTATGAGCGCGGCAGCGCCAGGACGCCGGCCATGAGGGAGCAGAATTTCAGGAAATCGCGGCGCGACAATTCCCTGCCACCCAATGGCCCTTGGATACTGGTATCTAGCATAGTGACCTCCTTGCTTTAAGGATGTGGCGCCCTCGAGAAGTTGTCAACTTCGTGCGATTTTTCACAAAAAGGCCAATTCGGGTAGATTAACGAAGTATTAACATACAGTTTAGCACGAAATGACTTCAATAAATCGCTCTTATGATAAATGTCACACAAGAATATGACATTTGTCACAGCGTTGTTGGCAGGCTATTATGCACTCTCTGTACCCCATAAATAAGCGTTGCTGGGTGCCTGGGCAGCCAAACAGGTGATGGCCTATCATCTGATTGTGCGATTTGATGATCCCGAAAAAACTGGTACGATGTAATCTGGAGGTCTGGAGCGTTATGGTGAATTTTCGTATGTGGAAAACAGCGCTTTCCACGATTCCTCAGGTTTCGCCGGAGGAGTGGGAGCGCCTGGATGTGATTTCGCGTTATCTGGTGATGACGCGCTCGGCGGTTGCCACGGTGACAATTTTCTCGTCCATTGTCGCCGGGCTGCTGGCCTGGCGGAGCGGGGAGTTTTCTCTTGGTATCTGGCTGATCGTCACGCTGGGGCTTTTCCTGGCGCACGGGGCGAACAACATTTTGAACGATTACGTGGATTACGTGCGCGGTGTGGATACGGACAACTACTTTCGCACTATGTACGGGCCGCATCCCCTCGTCCACGGTTTCCATGACACGCGCACCCAGTTGCGTTACTTCGCCGTCAGCGGGGTGCTCGCTTTGATCGCGGGGCTTTACACTCTCTACTACACTGATTTCGATCACTGGGTCCTGGTTTTGATCGCCATTGGGGCGTTTTTCCTCCTGCTTTACACCTTCCCCCTCAAACACATGGCGCTTGGCGAGTTTTCGATTTTTCTCATCTGGGGGCCGGTGATGATCGGTGGCGTGTACTACGTCCTCACGCGTCAGTTTGACTGGAATGTGATTCTAACCAGCATCCCCGTTGGCTTGAGTGTGATGAGCATTAACCTGGGAAAACACATCGACAAATCGGAAGACGACCGTTCCCGGCGCGTGACGACTCTACCGGTGCTCATCGGCGAGCGCGTCGCGCGGACCCTGAACTTTCTCGTGCTCGTAGGGACCTACGGCGTCATCCTCTACCTGATCTTCGGGGCGCATTTCTTCTCGCCGGTGATGCTGATCGTTTTCCTGGCGGGAAAACAGTTGTTCCAGGCGTTAGTTGTTCTCTGGAAACCAAAGCCGGAATCGCCGCCGGAAGGTTTCACGGCCTGGCCGGTGTGGTTTTCCGCCTTTCTGTTTGTGCACAATCGCAGGTTTATTGCGCTTTTTATGGCAGGCCTGGTGCTGGATACGGCTTTGCGAGTGTTCCTGCCCCGCTGATGTGTCGCGGGTGAAGATGGTTCACCCCGGTTGTGGATGCCTCATTTCAGGCCGCCGCGCGGAGTAGGGTGGGCAGAGGGAGCGCAGTCGAAGCGTGAATTTCGGCATTTCGATGGCGGAGTTCGACGGGCTTACCCCTCCCCTCAACGCGAAGCGCCGTACTTTATCTGCAATTCGGGTTATAGAAAGGGTCGGCCCGACGGTTGCATGCCGTCGGGCCTGGTCTTGGGCTTTTGGGGGAGTGCAATGACGTGTCCCTGTACTGAGCATGGCCGAAGTACTGCTTTTGAAAGCGCCCCTTCGGCCAACTCGGAGGGGTCAAGACGCGCAAAAAATGCAAAGGTGACCTGAAGGCTCCAGATGAGCGTTTTACGGTTTTGCGGCGATGAGTTGTACGCGTGTGTTCTGCAGGCGCTCCATAGCGGCCTTCGATACGGCGCGCAGCAGACCGCAGGAGAGGTTGTGGTCCACCTCGCAGAGAGCGCGCAGGGCGGAAGCGTCAATGCGGATGACGCGGCAGGGCTTGCTGGCGCGCACGGTGGCGGTGTAGAGATACGGTTCAATCATGGCCGAGATGCCGAAGATCTCGCCGGGGTTGAAGTCGCTGATGTAGTATTCTTGTCTGTAGTCCGGGTCGTGCTCTGTGGTGACCACGTAGTAGTACCCGGCGCTGCCCTCTTCCAGGAAGAAGAGGTGGGTGGCGGGCTGGTTGGCTTCGAGGATGGTGTCACCCTGATCAAAGGTTACTTCTTCGGCGATCATGGCGACGCCTTTCAGTTGGTCGTCGTTCATGAAGCCAAAAAAGGGGTAGCGGCGCAGTAGTTCGGGGGAGATCATGGGGCTGCCTCCTGAAGGGGTTGAAAAGCGGGGGCCGTCAGCAAGTTGAGGACTTGTTCGGCAGCAGGCACGATGGCCTCGGCGACGGCGGGGGAGAGTTGCTCGGAAAATTCGTGCACGTTTTGCGCTTCGATGGCGATGACAAAGACTTGCTCCGGCAGGTGTGCGCCCAGGCGGCGGCCTGTCTGGAGGGCGGTTTGCAGGGTGGCGTCGTGGGTGGAGGCGGTGTGACCGCTCATCGGGTCGGGCAGTTCGTCCAGAGGAAAAACGCACACCGTGCCGGCAGGGTTCGGGCGCGTGTGGAGTGCGTCGATCAGGAGGGGGCGGTCGTGGCGGATCAGGTGTTGCGTCGGGCGCTAGCC
>RFJH01000165.1 GCA_003694975.1 Anaerolineae bacterium
GCCCCTTCCACGCCCCTGATGCGTCACTACACCCGCTGGACGCTACGCGTCGCCGCGGCGCTGCACGCCGATTGCCGCCGCGACGTGCGCCTGGCCGGGGAGTGGGGATTTGGTGCCGGAAAACCTACGCTGGTCGTCCCGGGAAGCGGAGGAGTGCGCACCACCCTCTTTTATCCTCCCGCGCGCGGGCTCGAGGAGCCGGTGGTGGTCAATCCGCGCGGTGTGCGTGCCTACGTGCGCAACGACGTGTTCTTCCGTGCCATCCCGCGCGTGTTGGAGGAGTTCCCTCAGGCGCGTTTCCTCTGTGCCGACATGGCGGATTCCCCTCACGCGCGGCGCTGGGTGGAGAAGGAAGGGGTCGCCTCCGCCGTGGAGTTGTTGCCACATCTCTCCTCTTCCCAGATGGCTGAACTCTATCGCCGCGCCCGCGTCCTGGTCTCGCCCAGCGTCCACGATGGGACGCCGAATTCTCTGCTGGAGGGGATGGCCTGCGGATGCCTGCCGGTGGCGGGCGACCTGGAATCGCTGCGGGAGTGGATTGTGCCGGGGGAGAACGGCCTGCTGGTGGACCCTACCGATCCGCAGGCGTTGGCCGAAGCCATGCGGCGCGCTCTGCGCGATGACGCGCTCTATCGCCGCGCCAGGGAGCACAACGTGGCGCTCATCCGTCGGCGTGCGGAGTATGATCGCTGCATGGAGCAGGCCGAGGCGTTCTACCGGAGACTGCTCGCGTGAGCGAAGATGTTCAGGCGGCGTGCTGGGGAGAAGGGCGATGGGGTTGCTGTGTCTTTGATGCGATGCGGCGGGAGCGTTTCTCTTCGTCCACGCCGATCCAGAGGTGGTTGGGCAGGATGGGACGGTAGGGACGGATGGCGATGCGGTGACCGGGGTTCAGCGTCACGGCGAGGCGGTTTTTCTGTCCGTCGGTCAGCATGGTGGGGTGGACGAGGCAGAGGGTCGGGAAGCGCCCGTATTTCCGCCGGTAGTAACGGGCGGCCTGTTCCACCTTGACCGTCAGCGGCGTCTTGGGGTCGTTATCGAACCAGAGCATTCCCTTTTGCATTTACTCCTCCGGTGCTTCTTCCCCATCGAGACGGGGAATCCAGAAGCGCAGCCAGTCTATGCCCTGACGCAAGGTGAACTGAACGCCTGCCAGTAGCGTGCTCAGGTTGGCCTTGCGGTCTCCGGTGAGGCGCTCGGCCAGAACGGCATTCCGGACATGGCCGAAAATGCGGGTGCGAAAGGCTTCCAGCCAGGGGGCGATCAGGTTGCTGCGCCGGGCGTTCATCGTGGCGATTGGCCACACATGGCGTGTCGGGCCGCGCAGGAGCAGATAGCGCAGGTGCTGGCGGGTTTCCTGAGAGGTGTGTGTCAGCGATTCCAGGTCGTCGAGCAGCAGGAGGACACTTTGTCGCGTGCCGCGGTTGCCGTGTGTCCACTCGAAGAGATGGGTGAGGAACTCCTCACTATCGGGGTGATAGGTCGCGTAGATACCGTTGCTGTTCGGGAGAGCGTCATACCCCTCCCATTCTTCGGGATAGTTCGTGATGACGGCAAACTGAACGTGCTGCGCGGTGTCCGTCAGCGTGATGGCATGGACGATGGTTTGGAGAAAAGCCGTCTTCCCGCATCCCGCATCTCCCAGGACGAGCAAGGGGCCGGGAGATGGGTCGGTGAGGTTGAGCAGCAAGGGCAGGCCGTCCGTGGCCACGCCGAGGAAGACGGCCTGAGGCGGCAACGTATCGAGTTCCGCAAGCACGCTTTCCAACGTCGGCAGGGCCGGCGCGGGGGAAACACCCGCCGCACGTATCTCCGACGCCAGTTCTTCCAGGGCCTGAAAGGTGAGAGTGAAAGGACGTCTCTTTGTGTATGCCATCGCACACCTGTTCTTTAGAACTTTTGTTCTATTTATACATGAGAGAACCGATTCTGTCAAGGAATTCGATGGGAAATTTCGGCCCTGAGGCGTCTTTCTTTTCTCATGTATAATGTACATATGCCTTCCCTGGTCTCCTTAGAGGCGATAGACTACCTCGTCATCGGCCACGTGACGCAAGACCTCACGCCGCACGGGTCGCGCCTGGGAGGTACGGCAGCCTACGCCGCACGGACGGCGCGCGCGCTGGGGCTGCGCGTTGGGGTGGTCACCGCCTGCCGCGAAGATCTCGCCCTGGATGCCCTGGGGGAGATACCCGTTGTCGTTGTCCCTTCGGAGCACAACACCACCTTTGAGAACGTTTATACGCCTCAGGGTCGTCGGCAACGTCTTGTTCATCGCGCCGCGCCCATCCCCTGGGAGGTCGTCCCGGAGGCCTGGCGGCATGCCCCGATTATCCACCTTGGGCCGGTTGCCCGTGAGGTCGAGGCCGTCCTGCCGAGCGGCTTTTCCCCTTCTCTGCTCGGTCTCACGCCGCAGGGCTGGCTGCGTGCCTGGGACGAGGCCGGGCAGGTCACGCCGGCTCCCTGGCCGGAGGCCGAGCGCGCGTTGCGTCAGGCCGGGGCGACGGTGCTCAGCATCGAGGACGTGGCCGGCGACGAAGCGCAGATTGAGGCCATGTCCCTCGCAGCCCGTATCCTGGTCGTCACGGAAGGCGCGGCGGGGGCGCGGTTGTACTGGAACGGCGACTTGCGTCGTTTCCCTGCCCCGCGCATGGACGAGCGCGATGCCACCGGCGCGGGGGATATCTTCGCCGCCGCTTTCTTTATCCGCCTCTATACCACCCGCGACCCGTGGGAGGCAGCCCGTTTCGCCACCCACCTCGCCGCATGCTCCGTCCGCCGCGAGGGGCTGGACGGCACCCCAACCCACGATGAAATCCAGGCCTGCCTGGTGGAGGTCTTCTGAGCATGGGACGCATTTATACCCTGGCCAATCAGAAGGGCGGTGTAGGGAAAACAACCACTGCCATCAACCTGGGCGCCTATCTCGCGCACTATGGCCAGCGTGTGTTGATTGTGGATATTGACCCTCAGGCCAACGCCACCTCCTGCCTGGGGGTGGATAAACACGGCGTGCAGGGCGGCACTTATGAAGCCCTCATCACCGCAGCGGTACCCCCTTCCTTTATCCTCTACAACGAACGCCTGAATCTCTCCCTCCTTCCCTCTTCGCCCGCCCTGGCGGGCGCGGAGGTGGAACTCGTCTCCGAGGAGGGGCGCGAGACACGCCTCAAGCGCGCCCTGGAGTCCGTTGCCGGGCGCTACGATTACATCCTGATTGACTGTCCCCCCTCCCTGGGCCTGTTGACCGTCAACGGTCTGGTCGCCGCGGCAGATGGGGTGATTATCCCGGTGCAGTGCGAATACCTGCCCCTGGAAGGTCTCGGCCAGTTGACCCAGACCATCCGTCGTGTCCGCACTGCTCTGTTTCCCGACCTGCGCGTGCGCGGCGTCGTCCTGACCATGTTCGATGGGCGCACCAATCTCTCCGCCGACGTGGTCGCCGAGGTCAGGCGACATTTTCCGGAGCAAGTGTTCAAGAGCATTATCCCACGCAGCGTCCGTCTGGCGGAGGCGCCCTCCTATGGCTTGCCCATCTCCGTCTACGCGCCGACCTCTCCCGGAGCGAAGGCCTATGATGCGCTGGCGCAGGAACTCCTGGCTGGCGATGGGGTGCCTGTTGCCGTGCGCGATTGATCTTGCACGGCAGGGCGAGCCGTATCGCCCTGCGCTCATTTGAGGAGATTCCCATGCCTCGAAGAACCGGTCTTGGCAAAGGACTTGACGCTCTCATCCCCTCCGGCCCATCGGAAGGGGAGGGGGTGACGCACGTCTCGGTGGATGCCATCGTCCGCAACCCGCGCCAGCCGCGCGCGCGGTTCGATGAGCGGGAACTGGAAGAACTGACGGCCTCGGTACGTGAGCATGGCGTCTTGCAGCCGTTGATCGTCACCTCGAGGGGAGACGGTTACATGCTGATCGCCGGGGAACGACGTCTGGAGGCGGCGCGACGCGCCGGTCTGCGCACCGTTCCGGTCGTCGTCCGACAGGTGGATGAGCGCGAATTGCTTGAACTGGCCCTGATCGAGAACCTCCAGCGCGCCGACCTGAATCCTCTTGAAGAGGCGGAAGGGTACCGGCAACTGGCCGAAGAATTCGGCCTCTCCCATGAGGAAATCGCTGCCCGCGTGGGGAAGAGTCGCGTCGCGGTGACGAACACACTGCGCCTGCTCAACCTGTCCGCCGAAGTCAAAGAGGCTTTGCGAGAGGGGAAGATCAGCGAAGGGCACGCCCGCGCTCTGCTCTCCCTGCCGACCGCAAAGGCCCAACGCGCTGCTTTGCAAACCGTCCTTTCCCAGGGCTTGAACGTGCGCCAGACAGAGGCCCTGGTGCGCAAATTGAGCGGTGAGAAACCGCCTCCCAGGCCCAAATCCGCCCCTCCACCGGAGATTGCCGAAATCGAGGACCGGCTGCGTGCCCGCCTGGGCACGAGGGTCTCTCTGCGACATGGCCGTAAAGGTGGTGCCATTACCATCTATTACTACTCCGATGAGGAACTGAATGCCCTCCTCGATCGCCTTTTGAAAGAGTGACCCCCTGGTGTCGTTATGAAGTTGCTCTACAACGCCCGCATCCATACTCTCGACCCCGAACGTCCCTTTGCCTCCGCCCTCGTCATTGACCGTGAGCGCGTTCTCGCCATTGGCGACGAGACCCTCCTGGACGAATTCGACGGTCGTGCCGAGAAAGAGGATATGGGTGGACGCGTCCTCCTGCCCGGCCTGACCGATGCGCATCTCCATCTGCGACACTATGCCCTCAATCTGCAAAAGGTGGATTGCGAGACCTCAACGCTGGCCGAGTGCCTGCAACGCGTTGCCGAACGAGTCCGCACCGCCCGACCCGAGGCCTGGATCCTCGGTCACGGCTGGAACCAGAACACCTGGAGTGATGCTCCCCAGGACGACCGGGGACGCGTCCCGGGCTTTGGCAACGCTGCCGACCTGGATGTCGTCGCACCTCATAATCCCGTCTACCTGACGGCGAAGTCTCTCCACGCCGCCTGGGTGAACAGCGTTGCCCTCCGCCTGGCCGGCATCACTGCCGAGACCCCCGATCCGCCCAACGGCAGGATCCAGCGCGACGCGCGCGGGCGGCCCACCGGCATCTTGCTGGAGAGTGCCGTCCAACTTGTGGAGCGCGTCCTGCCGGAGCCATCGCCGGAGGAAGTGGCCGAGGCCATCCGTCAGGCGCAGCCTGCGCTATGGCGCGTGGGCGTGACCGGAGTCCACGATTTCGACCGGCGTCTGTGTTTTCAGGCGCTCCAACTCCTGCACGCCCGTGGTGACCTGCGTCTGCGTGTCCTGAAGAGCATCCCCCTGGAAGACCTGCCCCATGCCGTCGCGCTCGGTCTGCGCACGGGATTCGGGGATGACTTCCTGCGCATTGGCGGGGTGAAAATCTTCATGGATGGCGCCCTCGGCCCACGCACGGCGGCCATGCTTCAACCTTACCTCGGCGAACCGGAGAATCGCGGCATCCTGAACATGGATGCCGAAGAACTCTTCGAAGCCGGGCGTCAGGCTGTAGAGAACGGGCTTAGCCTGGCCATCCACGCCATCGGCGACCGCGCCAACCATGAGACTCTGAATGCCCTGGAGCGCCTGCGCCGTTACGAGGCGGAACACAATCTCCCCTCGTTGCGCCATCGTATCGAGCACGTTCAGGTGATCCACCCCGATGATGCTCCACGCCTGGCCGCTCTGGATGTGCTCGCCTCCATGCAGCCCATTCATGCTACCTCGGACATGGAGATGGCCGAGCGCTACTGGGGAGAGCGCACCGCCTTTGCTTACGCCTGGCGGACGCAACTACAGTACGGCGCGCGCCTGGTCTTCGGGTCGGACGCGCCGGTCGAATCTCCTAACCCCTTCTGGGGTTTGCATGCTGCCATCACCCGTCGCCGCGCGGACGGAAGCCCCGGCCCGGAAGGCTGGCATCCGGAGCAACGCCTGAGTCGGGAGGAGGCCCTGCGAGGCTTTACCGCCGGCCCGGCCTGGGCTGCCGGCATGGAAGACCGCCTGGGTCGCCTCGCGCCGGGTTACCTGGCCGACCTGATTGTCCTGGAGGAAGACCCTCTCACCTGTCCCCCCAATGACCTGCTCCATCTGCGTCCCTGGGCGACGATGGTCGCCGGGGAGTGGTGCTGGAGGGCCTGATACCCCGAGGAGGAACGTATGTCAGAGCAGCCCCGACTTACCCCGGAAATGCTGGTTCCCCGTTTGGGCGAGTATCTGGTTCGTAAAGGGGTGATTACCGAAGAGGATTTGCAGAAGGCGCTTCACTACCAGCAAGAGCAAATAGCGCGTGGTCGTACCTGCCTGTTGGGGCAGGCGCTGGTCGAACTGAAGATACTCGATCAGGCCGTATTGGACCAGGCCATCACCGAGCAAATCATCCAACTGAGGAGCGCCTTGCAGGCTGCCAACCGCAGCCTGGAGCGCCGTGTTCAGGAACGCACTGCCGAGTTGCAAGAGGCTCTGCGCAGGCTCTCCGAACTCAACCAATTGAAGGCCAACATCGTTGCCAACGTCTCCCACGAGTTGCGCACGCCGCTGACGCACATCAAAGGCTATCTCGAACTCCTGGCTTCGGAGTCCCTGGGGCCGCTCACGGAGGAGCAGGCCCATGCCTTGAAAGTCAGCCAGCGCGCTGCCCAGCGTCTGGAAAGCCTGATCGAGGACCTGATCATGTTCTCGATGACCTCGCGCGGCGAGTTGACGCTGAAGCAAGAACCTGTGGATATCCGCCGTCTGGCCAATCTGAGTGTCAAGTCGGCCAAAGCGAAGGCCGAGGCGCGCGGCGTCTCCGTACACGCCGTTGTGGATGAGGGAGTCCCCTACGTCATGGCCGACCCCCAAAAGATTGGTTGGGTGCTCTCCCATCTTCTGGACAACGGCATCAAGTTCACTCCTTCTGGAGGGCGGGTGGTGCTTCGCGTGGCGCGCGAGGGGGAGAATCTGGTGAGCATCTCCGTCAGTGATACCGGCATTGGCATCCCGGCCGACCGCCTGGAGGAAATCTTCGAGCCGTTCCACCAACTGGATGGTTCCTCCACTCGGCGCTACGGTGGGACCGGCCTGGGGCTTTCCCTGGTGCGCCAGATCGTGGAAGCGCACGGCTCGATGATCGAGGTTAAATCCATTGAAGGAAAGGGAACGACGTTCCGTTTTCCCTTGCTCGCCGCGCCGCCTCCTCAGGAGAAGAACACCCTGACCTGAAATCGTCATGGATGCCCGAACCCTGGAATATTTCCTGACCCTCCTTCAGGCAGCCTCGTCGTCTGAAGACTTCAAGGCATCGCTGGATGCATTTCTCGCTGCCTTGCGTGAGGCCTTCATCTTTGACAACATGGCCATTTATCTTGCGGGCATCAATGATGAGGAACTGGAAATCGCGTATGCACGCGCCATGGGGCGTGGTCGGAGCGCCGAAGCCGACGCGGCCTGGGGGGAGGCGCTTGCCGGTCAGGTGATTGCCTCGCGGGAGATTATTCTCCAGGAACCGAAGCGCTCCGGCGATACGGCTCGCCTCGACCGTCCGTATCTTCTTGGGTTGCCCCTGTTCATTGGTCAGGAGACACGCGGCGCGTTGACCTTCGTTCGCTTCGGCGGCCCGCCCTATCTTCCCGAACACGTTCTCCTGGCCCGCCTGGCAGCCTGGGTGATTGCCGAACTGTTCCGCCGCGAGGAGCAACAACGCCTCCTGGAGCAACTGAATTCCGTTCAGCAGCAAATGCGCTTGCAGGAGGATTTCCTGGCCACCATCTCTCACGAATTGCGCACTCCTCTGGGCTTCATCAAAGGCTATACGACCACCCTCCTCCGTCAGGATACTACCTGGGACGAGGCCACACGCCGGGAGTTCCTGACCATCATTGACGAGGAAGCCACCCATCTGACCGAATTGATCGAGAACGTGCTGGAATCCGCGCGTTTGCAGAGCGGGGCGGTCTCTCTGACCATTCAGCCATTGCGCGTTGATGCCCTGCTTCGCGACGTGACGACCCGCTATCGTGCACGCTACAAGGATCTGGAGGTCACGCTGGATTTTGAAGCCGTCCCCCTGGTCTTGGGCGATGGCGCGCGCTTGAGTCAGGTCTTTGAAAACCTCTTCAGCAACGCGTTGAAATATGCTCCCGGTTCCCCCATCACCATCACCTTGCGTCGTCGAGGGGATGCCCTCCGCATCGCGTTCGGCGACCGGGGGCCGGGGGTCCCTCCGGAGCATCTGCCTCACATTTTCGACCGCTTCTACCGGGTTCCGGGTCGAGCGAGGCGACCGGGGGCTGGCCTGGGCTTATATATTTGTAAACAGATTATCCAGGCACATCATGGTAAGATTTGGGCAGAGTCCACACCGGGGCAAGGCACCACGTTCTTTATCGAGTTGCCCGGCCAGGGACAACCGAACGAGTCGCCCATTGCACGGGATTGATTTCTACTCTGCGGGAGTTCGTGCCACTCATGAAGGTTTAGCGTTTGAGACAGGAGGCGTGATATGCCGAAACGTATTCTCATCGTGGACGACGAACCGCGTTACCTCCGCTTGCTGGAGGCCAACTTGCGGACTGAGGGCTACGATGTGGTTACTGCCCAGGATGGTCTTCAGGCTATCGAGATTTTTTCCTCTCAACCTGTAGACTTGATCTTGCTCGATGTGATGATGCCCAATCTGGATGGCTTTGCCACCTGTCAGCGCATTCGTGAGTTTTCCAACGTGCCCATCATCATGCTTACGGCGAAAGGGGAAGAACATGACCGCGTGCGCGGCCTTGATCTGGGCGCGGATGATTACCTCGTCAAACCGTTCTCGGCCATTGAACTCCTGGCCCGCGTGCGCGCCGTCCTGCGGCGGGCCGAGGTGACTACCGACACCGGCGGGGCACGCTATTTCACGCATGGCGACCTGCGCATTGATTTCGCCCGCGCCGAGGTCTGGCGTGGTGATCAGCCCATTTCGCTTTCCGCGACGGAGTACCGCCTTCTTCTCCAGTTTGTTCACAATGTGGGCAAAGTGCTCCCCGCGGAGGATTTGCTGGTCAGCATCTGGGGGCCGGAGTATAAAGGATACAAAGAGGTGCTCTGGGTGACCATTGCTCGCCTACGCCAGAAACTGGAGGAAAATCCCCACTCACCGAAATATATCGTCACCCGCCCCGGCTTGGGATACGTTATGCCTCCGCCGGAAACGTGACGGGAGGTTTTTCGTGGAACAGAAGGCCATTCTCATTGTGGACGTGGACGCGTCCAGCCGGAGGTATCTCGCCGGAATCCTTCGGGAGAAGGGGTACAGGGTGCTACAGGCTGCTTCCGGCAAGGAGGGGCTGGTCGTCGCCTGGCGCGATCGCCCCGACTTGATTCTGGCGGAGCCGATCTTGCCCGATCTGGATGTGGAGACGTTCATCGGGAAGATCCGTCAACATCCGCGAACGGCCACCACGCCTTGTATTGCCTTCAGTCGGGATGCCGGTCAGGAACGCAGGGAACAGTGCCTGAATAGTGGCTACAATGAGTTCCTGGTGAAGTCGCCGCAGGCGCTCCCGGCGCTCTTTGAGGCTATCTCGCGCCTTCTCCAGGCAGCGGCGGAAGAAACTCAACGCCTCAAAAACGGCTTGTTGGTCGTCTTTCTTAGCGCCAAGGGGGGCACAGGAACCTCCTCCCTATGTGCCAATCTTGCGACCGAGATTGCCCGGGAGCGCTCGGAAGAGAGTATTGTGGTCGCCGACCTGGTACTTCCTATTGGTTCGATTGCGCCCATCGTTGGCTATGAAGGGGAGGTCAATCTCGTTACCGTTGCCGAAATGCCTGCCGAGCAGACCACGGTGTCCTATTTCAGAAATTCTTTGCCTTCCCTGCCGACGTGGTATTTTTACCTCCTGGCAGGTTCCCCCGATCCAGAACAAGCCAATCGCCTTCAGGTTGGACGGATCGAGGAAATTGTCCGCACGCTGAGGGTCGCTTTCGACTATGTGGTGATTGACCTGGGACGTTCGCTCTCACGGATCAGCCTCCCTTTGATACATGCGGCGGACGTCATCGTGCTGATTCTGAGCACCGATCTCAGCACGGTCACATTGACCAGGACGGTGTGGAATTTCCTGGAAGCGCGAGGGATTACCGGGGAGCGCGTTTATGCCATTCTGAATCGAGCCGTTGGCCTGGAGGGATTGTCGCGAAAGGAGGCAGAGGAGATAGTAGGGTTGCCGATCCGAGTCACTGTGCCTTATCTGCGTGAGGACTTTACTTTGGCGAACAATCATCACCAGCCCCTTCTTCATCGCTTTCCGCAAACCACGGCGGCCATGGTTTTCCGCCAGGCTGCCGGCGAGATTGTGGAATTGGGGCAGCGTTCGCGTTCCGCGTCGCCCTCTGTGGAGGTACCATGACCATCGAGTTTGACGAAAAAGGCAAGATTTTCACCGATGTCATCACGAAAGATATCGTCCCGGCCGTAGTGCAGACGACAACGCATCGCATTCGTGGCTTGCTTCACGTCCGTCGTGATGAACGTTTGAAGGACGAATTGGATCGTGATGAGCCTTTTCTGGCGATCACAGAGGCCACGATATACTCTGACGATGGGGGTGAGTTGTTCCAAAGCGATTTCGTGGCCGTACAACGCGCCCAGATCGTCTGGGTGATGCCGGAAGAAGAGGAGGAGGGGGAGCAGTGAACGAACCGTCTTCCTCGCGCCCCGCCGGGTTGACCGCATCGGATTTGCTCAAACTGAAGCATTACCTGATCAGTACCATTTCCAGGGAACTGGAAGCGGAGAACGTTCCGGCGGGTCAACGCGAGGCAGTGATTGCCAAACGCATCCAGGATGTCTATCAGCGCGCTCGCCTTCAACTGCCGGAGGCCATCCAGAAGCAACTCTATCGCGAGGTGATGGACGAATTGGTGGGCTATGGGCCGATCCAGCCGCTGTTGGATGACCCTACCGTGACCGAGATCATGGTCAACGGGCCAAAGCGTGTCTACGTGGAAAGGGATGGAAAACTGGTCAAAACCCCCATCACCTTTGAAGACGACGCGCACGTCATGCGCATCATCGAACGCATCGTCCTGCCCCTGGGCCGCCGCATTGACCCCGATAACCCCACCGTGGACGCGCGCCTGCCGGATGGGTCGCGGGTCAATGCCGTCATTCCTCCGGTCGCTCTGGACGGCCCTACGATTACCATTCGCAAGTTCAGCAAGGAAAAACTGACCGTGGCGCAATTGATCGAGTTTGGCTCCCTGACCAAAGAGATGGCCGATTTCTTGCGCGCCTGCGTTTTGGCCAGACTCAACATCGTCATCTCCGGCGGAACGGGCTCCGGAAAGACGACCCTGCTCAACGTTCTTTCCAGTTACATTCCCGAAGACGAACGCATTGTCACCATTGAAGATGCGGCGGAACTGCAACTGCAGCAGGAACATGTTGTCCGCCTGGAAACCAAACCGGCCAACATTGATGGCAGCGGCGCGGTGACCATCCGCGATCTGGTGCGTAATGCCCTGCGCATGCGCCCCGACCGTATCGTGGTCGGTGAGGTGCGCGGACCGGAAGCACTGGATATGCTCCAGGCAATGAATACCGGCCATGATGGCTCTCTGACCACCCTGCACGCCAATTCGCCACGTGATGCCATCTCACGCCTGGAGACGATGGTCCTCATGACCGGCATGGAATTACCGATTAAAGTCGTCCGCCAGCAAATTTCGTCCGCTGTTGATCTGATCATTCAGCAGTCTCGCCTGAAGGATGGCTCACGCAAAGTGACCTCGATCACCGAGGTGGCAGGTATGGAAGGCGATACCATCGTGATGACCGAGATTTTTAAATTCGAGCAGACCGGTGTCACCTCGGAAGGGAAAGTGATCGGTGAACTTAAACCTACCGGTATTCGTCCCCTCTTCTCTCCACGTCTGGAGGCCGCCGGTTTCAAACTTGGCCCCGAGGTATTTGGGACGACCATTGCCGATATTATGACTTCGGGTCGGCGGCGAAGGAGGTAATCCCGCAAGGGTTCTCTGCTATAATCACATTGCCACTCATTGGCGTAAAGGTATCCTCTGAGGCCTGAGGAAGGCTATGGACACAAAAACTCGAAAGATCATTCGCACGAAGAAATTGGGCGTCTTGATCCGTGACGCCCGCCTGGCCTCACGCAAGAGTATTCGCGAATGTGCGGAGGCCATTGGGGTATCGCCGGGAACGTTCGGTTCCTACGAGAGGGGACGTAAAGCACCCTCCCTTCCCGAACTGGAAATCCTTGCGTACTTTCTCGATCTCCCACTGGAGCATTTCTGGGATAAGAATGCCATCTCCGACGATCCTCCTCCAACGGAAGAACTTGATCTGGAACGATTGAAGGGGCTGCGTCAACGCATGATCGGGGCGCTCCTCCGTCAGGAACGCGAGAATGCTGGTCTTTCAATGCGCGCACTGGCTCAGCAGGCGGGTATCTCTCCTCGTCGCCTGAAGGCTTATGAATTGGGTGAGCGACCGATCCCCCTGCCTGAACTGGAGGTCTTGCTCGGCGTGCTGGATAGCCGTATCGAGACGTTCTTCGACCAAAGCGGACCAATCGGTCAGTGGCTATCACGCCAGCGCGCCATTCAGGCTTTCCTGGAACTCCCCCCGGAGTTACAGGAGTTCATCGGTCAACCGGTCAACCGCCCTTATCTGGAACTGGCGCGTTCGCTGAGCGACCTCTCCGTGGAGAAACTACGCTCCGTGGCAGAGGGGCTGCTCGATATCACGTTGTAGGGAGGTCGTGTGTCTTCCTCCTCTCCGCAGGAACTTGCTACCCGGGGAAAGGCTGCTTTCAAAGAAAAGCGATTTGATGCAGCCATCCAGGCTTTCTCTCAGGCAGTGACGTTGTACGAACAGGATGGCGACACCTTGAATGCCGCCGAAATGAAGAACAACCTTAGCGTGGCTTTGCTCCAGGCCGGAAGGGCACGGGAAGCCCTGGAAGCCGTCTCCGGCACCGATCAGGTCTTCGCAGAGGCCGGCGACGTGCGCCGTCAGGCCCTGGCGCTGGGAAATCAGGCCGCTGCCCTGGAAGCGTTGGGTCGCCTGGACGAAGCCCTGACCGCCTACCAGCAGGCGGCGGACCTCCTGGCAGATATCGGCGAGGGGGATTTGCGTTCTTCCGTCTTACAGGCGATCTCGGCGCTGAAACTGCGCCGTGGCAAATTTCTCGATTCGGCCATCTCGATGATCGGTTCTGTGGAATCCGCGACCCACCCCACCCTGTTGCAACGTTTTCTTCGCTTTCTGTTGCGCCTGAGACCATGATACTGACCCGATCCTTTGTGCGTCCCGCGACGTCTCGTGACCACCATCAGATTGCCCATCTGATGTACTTTGAGTCCCACGTCCACCGCCATCTTGACTGGCGTTCACCACTGGACTGGTTAGGCAATTCATCCTACTGGGTGCTGGAAGACAACGGTCAGGTCCTTGCGGCGCTGGCCTGTCCGCAGGACCCTCCGCGCGTGGCCTGGATCCGCCTTTTCGTCCACGCGGCACGCCTGCCGTTGCGTGAGGCCTGGGAAACGCTCTGGGCGATTGCCCGCGCCGACCTTGCCGATACCCCTGACGTGACGGTTGCCTCCATTGCGCTCAAACGCTGGTTCCAGGGTGTGCTTCGGGAGAGTGGTTTCGTGCCCTCATGCGATGTGGTCACCCTTGAGCGTCGTTGGCAACCTCATCGGCAGGTCTCGCCGCCGGCGGGGTATGTGCTTCGGGAAATGCGTCTTGACGATTTGCCCCGTGTGGCCGAGGTGGACAGGGCCGCTTTTTCTCCTCTCTGGCGGAACTCGCTCACCGCTTTGCAGCGGGCTTATCGGCAGGCTGCCTTTGCGACCGTCCTGGAGCATCGGGGGGAGGTGGTCGGTTATCAGATCAGTACGCAAAACGCTCTCGGTGCGCACCTGGCGCGCCTGGCTGTGCGCCCGGATGTGCAAGGGC
>RFJH01000166.1 GCA_003694975.1 Anaerolineae bacterium
CGACCTGGCACGCGCCCTGGACGAGATGGATGTGGGCTTCAAAACACGCGTGACCATCCTGGGGCACATCCAACGCGGCGGAAGTCCCACCGCCTTTGATCGTTTGCTGGCCGCGCGCATGGGGACGAAGGCCGCGGAAGCGCTTCTGGCCGGTGAGAGTGACGTGATGGTCGGCTTGCAGGGACGTGAGATTGTGTTGGTGCCGCTCGCGGAGGTCGTGCAACGTCAGCGCACGGCGAATCTGGAATATTACGAGATGGCGCGCATGCTGGCGCAGTAAGAAGAAATGCGCAGTCTGTCGGATGGTAAACCGTCCGGATCGCTACAAAGCCCCTGCGGAGATTCCTTGCGATGACCCGCACTGAGCGCAGCCGCCGTAGGACGGCGCAGTCGAACCGTGACGCATATCGCGCCCCTTCGGAGCCGCTTTCGTCGGGGGTGATCAGAGCCAGGTTGGCTCCTGGTACGTGCCGAAGACCTCGCGCATCACGCCGATAATTTCTCCCAGAGTGGCGTAAGCACGTACGGCGTCCAGAATATAGGGCATGGTATTTTCGGTGCCCTGGCAGGCGATGCGCAGGCGATCAAGTGCCTGCCCCACGCGACCCTGGTCGCGCGTTTTGCGCAGTTCCTTCAGGCGGTTGACCTGGCGGTCGTACCCGTGAGGGTCCATCTCCAGCAGGGGGATGCTCAGCGGCAGGTCGTCGGCGTAGGCGTTGACGCCCACAATCTTGCGCACGCCTTCATCAATCTCGCGCTGATAGCGGTAAGCGGAATCGGAGATTTCGCTCTGGAAGAAGCCCTTTTCAATGGCCGGCAGGACGCCTCCCAGTTCTTCGATGCGGCGGAAGTAGTCGTAGGCCTGTTTCTCCAGGCGGTTGGTCAGCGCTTCCACGTAGAAGGAGCCGCCCAGCGGGTCAACCGTATTGGCGACGCCCGATTCCTCGGCGATGATTTGCTGGGTGCGCAAAGCGATGGTGACCGCTTTCTCGGAAGGAAGCGCCAGGGCTTCATCCAGGCTGTTGGTGTGCAGGGACTGCGTCCCTCCCAGGACGGCGGCCAGCGCCTGGATGGCGACGCGCACGACGTTGATCTCCGGTTGCTGGGCGGTGAGGGAACACCCCGCCGTCTGAGTGTGGAAGCGCATCAGCCAGGAGCGGGGGTTTTTGGCCCCAAAGGTCTCCCGCATTTCGCGCGCCCAGATGCGGCGCGCGGCGCGGTACTTGGCGATTTCCTCGAAGAAGTCGTTGTGGGCGTTGAAGAAGAACGAGAGGCGCGGGGCGAAGGTGTCCACGTCCATGCCGCGCGCCATGCCCCAGCGGACGTATTCCATGCCGTCGGCCAGGGTGAAGGCCAGTTCCTGGGCCGCGGTCGCGCCGGCCTCTCGGATGTGGTACCCGCTGATGGAGATGGTGTTCCATTTCGGAACGTATTTTGAGCCAAACTCCATCGTGTCTACGACCAGGCGCATGGAAGGTTCGGGCGGGAAGATGTATTCCTTTTGGGCAATGTACTCTTTCAGGATGTCGTTCTGGATGGTGCCGCGCAACTGGTCGGGGCGAACGCCTTGTTTTTCGGCGGTGGCGATGTACATCGCCCAGAGGACCGCCGCAGGCGAGTTGATGGTCATGCTGGTCGAGACTTTGTCCAGGGGGATGTCCTTGAGCAGGATCTCCATGTCCTTGAGCGAGGAGACGGCCACGCCGCACTTGCCGAACTCTCCCAGCGCTTCGGGCGCGTCCGTATCGTAGCCCATCAGCGTGGGCAGGTCGAAGGCGATGGAGAGACCGGTTTGTCCCTGCTCGAGGAGGTATTTGAAGCGCGCGTTGGTCTCCTCGGCGGTGCCGAATCCGGCGAACATGCGCATCGTCCACAGTTTGCCGCGGTGCATGGTCGGGTGGATGCCGCGCGTGAAGGGGTATTCGCCGGGGAGACCCAGGTCGCGCGCGTAGTCCATGTCGGCCACGTCCAGGGGGGTGTAGAGGCGGTTGATGGGTTCAGACGATGTGCTGATAAACTCCTCGCGGCGCTCCGGGAAGGAGGCCAGCGTCTTCTGCAGGGTGGTTTCTTCCCATTTTTCTAAAGCCTGGCGCAGTTCTTCGAGTTTCTGACGGTCGTACATCCGTGCGCTCCTTTTGTATCCTGAGGTGTACCGGTTTTCGGGAATTATAGCACGCGACCTCTCTACCGCCCCGTCTCAGACAATGGTAAGATTGACTTAATCACAGGAGTATTGGAGGCAACGATGCGCATCTGGCTGACTGCTATTCTCTTGCTTGGGCTGCTGCTGTTGCCGATGGCCGCTCAGGCGCAAGGACAGGTCCGAATCGCCTCGCTGGAGGTCAATCTGTGGCCGGAGTACGATAAGCCGGAGATGCTGGTCATTTACTATCTGGCGCTGCCTGCCGACCTGGAGTATCCGCTCACGCTGACGCTGCGCGTTCCCTCCTCGGTGAAGCGTCCCCACGTTGTGGCCATCGGCGATGCGCCGGATACGGTCTCCGACCTGGGGGTGGAGTACAGCGTCAATCAAGAGGGCGAGTGGACGAACGTGGTCATCACCGTCACCGCGCCGTTCATCCAGCTCGAGTACTACGACCCGGGGCTGAAAAAAGACGGTGACTCGCGTCACTTCGTTTATGAGTGGCCGGGGGATTACGCCGTGGACGATTTCGGGGTTCGGGTCCAACAACCTGCCGGCGCGGAGAACCTGCAAACCGATCCGCCGTTGGAGAACGTCGTCGTCGAGCAAGATACGCTCACGTACCATTTTGCCTCGTTTGGGTCATTGCAGGCGGGGGAGCCGTTCAACCTTGAGTTGAGTTATCAGAAAGGCAACGACACGCTTACCGTCTCCACCCTCCAGGTGCAACCCGGCACGCCGCTGGGTGAGAGCGCCGGTGGACGTTTCTCGTTGAATCGGTACCTGCCCTGGATCCTCGGAGGGGTGGGAATTGCCCTGATCCTGGGGGGTGGACTGTACTTCTGGCAGTCTTCACGCCCCGCACCTTCGAAGCGGAAGCGACACGCGACGCGCCGTGAAGCGGTGGTCTCCGACGGTGAGGCAATCTACTGTCATCAATGCGGGAAGCGTGCTCAGCCCGGTGACCGTTTCTGCCGCGCTTGCGGCACACGTCTGCGGCGTGACGGCGGTTGACCTCCGCCTTCGCACCGTATGAGGCCATGAGCGACTTCGCTTATATCCTGATTTTCTTCGTTTACGGCCTGGCCTTTTTCAGCATGGGGCTGGTGGTAGCCCTGGAGGGTAACCGCGCCTCCGATACGCGGCTGCGCAAGGCGCTGCGCCCTCTGGCGGCTTTTGGCCTGTTGCACGGCCTCCACGAGTGGATGGACATGTTCCGCCTCATCGCCGACGCCTTCGGGTATCGGCAGTGCAGGCTGTACTGCGGAGCACAGATCGGCTTTCTGGCAATCTCGTTCATTTCTCTGGCCTCCTTTGGAGGCTATCTTTTTGCCAAAACCGCTTCCCGGCAACGGCTGATTCTGTTGCTCCCTCTTGGGCTGGAGACCATCTGGGTGTTTGGCCTCCTTTCATTCTCTTATCGTTTCTCCGGAGACGACCTGTGGGCCGTGGCGGACGTCTGGACGCGCTACACGCTAGGCATCCCCGCCGCTCTTCTGGCAGCCGTCGGCCTGATCGTCCAGCAACGTTATTTCCGACAGGCTGGCCTGTGGCGCTTTGGGCGAGATGCAATGTGGGCTGCCATTTCCTTTGGCTGGTACGGTCTCGTCGGTCAACTGTTTACCCGCCCCAGCCTTTTGCCGCCCTCCACCTTCCTGAACCGAGACCTGTTCCTACGCCTGTTTGGTTTCCCTATCGAGTTGTTCCGTGCCGCTTCGGCCAGCCTGGCGGCCATGTTCATCGTGCGCTTCATGCGCTCGTTCCAGGTCGAGATCGAGCAAAAGATTGCCGAGTTACAGGCTGCTCGTCTGGAGGAGGCGCGACGCCGAGAGGCGCTGCGGGGTGAACTGTATCAGCGTGTCATCGCCGCGCAGGAGGCTGAACGTCAGCGCATCGCCCGCGACCTGCATGATGAAACCGGTCAGGCTCTGACGGCAATCGGCCTGGGGCTGCGGGGTCTCTCCGCGCGCTTGCAGAAACCGAAAAACCTTGCCGCCGCCATGGAGACTCTGCGTAGCCTGGAAGAGTTGACGCAAGGAGCCCTGCGGGAGTTGCAGCGCCTGATCGCCGACCTGCGCCCCTCTCACCTGGATGACCTGGGGTTGCCGGCTGCCATCCGCTGGTATGCCAATAGTGTTCAGGCCCATAGCGGCTTGAAAATCCATGTGGAAATCGTCGGCGAGGAGAAAACAATCTGTAGCGATTATATGACTACCCTCTTCCGTATCTTTCAGGAAGCGCTGACCAACGTGGTCAAGCACGCTCATGCGAGTAACGTTGCCGTGCAGTTGTGCTTTGAACCTGCCTTAGTGCGGCTGCGCGTGGAGGACGACGGACAGGGGTTCGATGCCGAACTGGCCAGGCGGCAAAAGAGTTGGGGGCTGCTCGGAATGCAAGAGCGCGCCACGCTGCTGGACGGGGAGTTCCATCTGCATTCGGCGCCGGGACGCGGCACGGTGGTGGAGGTGGCCATCCCTTACTGTCCCAAACATCGGGAGGAGGAGACAAATGACGATTCGTCTGTTGCTGGTTGATGACCATGCCGTCGTCCGCTCCGGATTGCGCATGTTGCTGAGTACGGAGAGCGATGTGGAGATTGTGGGGGAGGCCGGCACCGCGGCCGAAGCGCTGGAGAAAGTAGCCATCGTGAAGCCGGATGTGGTCCTGATGGACATCGGCCTCCCGGATATGTCGGGGATTGAGGCCACACGGGAGATCAGGCGTCGTTTTCCTAGAGTTGCCGTCGTCGCGCTGACCATTCACGAGGACGAGGAGTATTTCTTCAAGATGCTGGAGGCCGGGGCAAGCGGCTACGTTCCCAAGCGCGCTGCGCCGGAGGAACTGGTCACGGCCATCCGCGCCGCGGCTCTGGACGAAGTCTATCTCTACCCGTCGCTGGCGAAGGTTCTGGTGCGTGATTTTCTCGCCCAGGGACGCCCCGGCGATGAGGAGAACGGCATGAACGGCCTGACAGAGCGCGAGCGGGAGGTCCTCGTCCACCTTGCCGAGGGGGAGACCAACGAAGCCATCGCCAAAGCACTCACCATCAGCCCAAAGACGGTCGCGCGCCACCGAGAGAACATCATGCGCAAACTCAACCTGCACTCCCGCGTGGAACTCGTGCGATACGCCATCCGCAAAGGTATCATTCAGCCTTGAAGCCCCATTCGCTACAGAGGACGCCCGGTGATTCCGGGTGACCATCGGGGGATGCGGGATCGCAACATCACCCTCATGGGGTGATTCCACCATCCCTGCCGTAAGGTTGTGGGGGGCACCTCCCATCGTGCAATAGGGAAAGGCCTTCTTTTTCAGCGCGAAAAAATGGGGGACGTAGCCAATGGATTTCCCATTCTCATTTCCATAGACTGAAAGTGCAACGGATTTCTCTAGCGAGCGGCAAACGAAGGAATGAGCCGCTGCCGAAAGTGAAAGGAGGCCACAATGACCGCGATCCTGTTCTTCATCGCCCTGTTCTTCGTTCGAGTGCTTCTTCCGATGGCGCTTTTGGTCGCAGTTGGCGAGGCACTGAAGCGTCGCGAGGTCCATCTTCTGGGAGCCATGTGAGGTCGGCGATGGAATGGCTGGAGGCGCTTGCTGCCATCGTATTCGGGTTGGCCATCCGTCTGGCACTACCCATTGGACTTACCGCCCTGGCCGTCTATCTCTTGCAACGCCTGGATGAGCAGTGGCAGGAGGAGGCCAGAGATCTGGCGGCACGGAACGAGGTCTCCCGTCCGGAGTGTTGGGCGATCAAAGGTTGTCCACCGGAACGGGCAGAGCAATGCCCGGTCAGGGAAAGTGGACAACCCTGCTGGCAGGTGTTTCGCGCTATGAACGACGGTTACCTGAAAGACGATTGCCTGACCTGCGATGTCTTCCTGCAGGCGCCTCTACCGGCGACATGACCACAAGAGCGAGGTGATGACAATGTTCTCACGTTTCGAGCGCCTTTTGATTGCCTTGATGATTGCGCTGCTCCTGGCAGGTGTTTCGTTGATCCTGGCCAGCGCACAGGTTTCACTGCCCGGCGAGGTGCAACAGACGCCGGAGTGCGGCACATGCCATCCGCAATTTCTGGAAGCGTGGCTCAGCGGTCCACACGGCAACGCGACCATAGACCCGGCCTTCGAGGCGGCGTGGACGGAACAGGGGAAGCCCGGTGCCTGCCTGGTCTGCCATACGACCGGTTACGATCCCGCAACGGGCACCTGGGCGAAGGATGGGGTTGCCTGCGAGGCCTGTCACTCCCCTGTACCCGCAGGGCACCCGAAGGAGCCCATGCCTGTGGAGAAGAGCCCCGAACTGTGCGGACACTGTCACGCCGGTGCTCACTTCGACTGGCAAGACTGGGAGGCCAGCGCCCATTATCAGCGCAACATGAGTTGTCTTGTATGCCACGACCCCCACATCGCCGGTATCCGCGTTGTCCCCTCGGAGGAGGAAGAGTCCCTGTTTGCTCAGGGGGACAAGGCCTCGGCGCTGTGCCTCAATTGTCACCACGAGGAGGCGATGGATTTCCCCTACTCCGTGCATCATGAGGCCGGGTTGACTTGTGTGGACTGCCACCTGGGGCGCGAGGGGGGCGACCGTCAGACGCACAGTGTTCCCGACCACTCGTTCAACGCCTCGCTGACGACCTGTAATGCCTGCCACGCCGAACAGATGCACGGCCCCATCGGGCCGTCCGCCCCCTCGTCCCGGACATCGAACCCTTACTCCGCCCCGAGCGATTTGCAACGCTCCGGCCTGACTCCGGAACCGAAGCCGGTCAGCCCGATTGGTTTCTCGATCCTGGCCGGTTTGATCGGCCTGGCAGCTGGGGTCATCCTGGCGCCCTGGCTGGAGAAACTCTACCAGACCATCCACGTCATGTCCTCGGAGGAGAACGATGGCTGATCGGAAACTCACCCGCCGCGAGATTTTGAAATTGCTGGGGGGCGGGGTCGCTGCACTCACGGGGATACGATGGCTACGCAAGGCGAGCGCATCTGGCCCAACGACAACAGGTACACATCGGTGGGCCATGGTCATTGACCTGGCGAAATGCACGGGGTGTAACTACTGTACGCTGGCCTGCCGCGCCCATAACGACGTTGCCCCGGAAATCTCCTGGAACGAGGTTCTCGAAATCGGGCAGGTTGACGGGAAGACCGTATATCTGCCGAGGCCGTGCATGCAATGTGCCCATGCGCCCTGTGTGGAGGTTTGCCCGGTGGGGGCCAGTTTCTATCGCCCGGATGGCATCGTCATGATGGACTACACGCGTTGCATCGGCTGTCGCTACTGTGAGGTCGCCTGTCCTTACGAAGCACGTTCGTTCAACTGGAAGTCTTTCGACGGCCCGAATCCGGCAGTACCCGAATGGGGACAACCGGAGGTGGCGCGACGTCCGCGAGGCGTGGTCGAGAAATGTTCTTTTTGCTACCAGCGCATTGATCGTGGCCTGGCATTGGGGCTTACGCCGGGAGTAGATGCCGATGCCACGCCGGCGTGCGTAGTCGCCTGCCCTACCGGGGCGCGCCTGTTCGGCGACCTGAACGATCCCCAATCCCCTGTCAGCCGGGCACTTGCCGGACACAGCGCGTTCCGCCTGCGCGAAGACCTGGGGACCGCGCCGCGGGTGTATTATCTGCCTGTCCGGACGGATGAGGAGGTGCAGGATGCGTGAGTCAA
>RFJH01000167.1 GCA_003694975.1 Anaerolineae bacterium
AGCAACTTTTCACCTATATCAGAAACTTCTCCTACAAAGTGATCCCGGCGCGGGGCGGCTTCCAGTTCTGAGTGCCGTGAAGACCGCATGAGCAGGACACCCGCCCTCTCGCGCCTCTGGCCGCTTTTTTTCGCTCTGACCTCGCTCGAAGGGGGCCTCGCCTTCCTGGCGCTGCTGCGCATCCCCACAGAATCAGAACACGTTTCGACCACGCGCCTGGCCTTTCTCCTCGCCCAGGCGCTGGTCACCGTGCTCGCGTTGGGGCTGACCTTTTTCTCGCGGGACGAAGACCGCCGCGCGCGCTACCTGGACCCAAACCGCTCGCCGCGCCTGAGCCTTATCCTCACCCTGGCATTCTCGCTCCTCGCCCTGACCTCCGGCCTGGTTCTGTTCCTCTTGCGTTATGCCGACCCGGAGCGTCTGCTGCCCCTCTTCGAGCGCGCCCGCCCGCCGTTGCTCTTCGCCCTCGCCCTCGGCGCGCAGACGGCGCTCTTCCTGCTTGCCTTGCGCAATGGCCTTCATCCTGCGGCTCTGAAGCGGAGGAAGACGGCGTACCTTGCCGGAGGGATCGCCTTTGCTATCCTCCTGGTGCTTCTCCTCTTCGTCGCCGCGACGCGCCTCGGCCTCACACCCGATCCCGGCTACTGGGCGGAACCGGGCGTTCCCGTTCTCGGCTGGCAGATGGGACTGGCCCTCCTGGGCGGTCTGACCGTCCTCCTGCTGGGGTTGCGCCTTTCCCCCTCGCGCCGCGTGGACGTTCTCCTGCCCCTTCTCGTTTACTCCCTGGCGCTCGTGGTCTGGCTGAGCGTCCCGATGGACGTCCTGCGGAACAGTTTCTACTCTCCGATAGACCCGCCTACCAACCAGCCCCTCCCCTACTCCGACGCCGGATACTACGATTATCAGGCGCATAGTTTGCTCCTGGGCGAAGGATACGTGGAGGACATCCCCACGCGTCCGCTCTACATCGTCTTCCTGGCCGGTCTGCACGCCCTCCTCGGCGAGCGCTACGACCTTATCCTCGCCGCGCAGACCGCTCTTCTGGCCCTCTTCCCTGTGGTGCTCTATTTGCTTGGGCGGGAACTCCACAGCCGTGCCGCCGGCGTGACCGTCGCGCTCCTGGCGATTGCCCGTGAGTGGGTGGCGCTCATGGTCGCCTCGACGGTGCGCGTCTCGAACACGCGCATGTTGCTCACCGATCTGCCGACCACGCTGGTCATCGCCCTGGCCGCCCTGCTTGTGACGCGCAGCCTGGCGCGTCGCGAAGGCGCCGGCATGGCCCCTCTCCTCGCGGGCGGGTCCTTTGGCCTTCTCTTGCTCCTGCGCACCCAGGCCATGCTCATCTTGCCGGTGGTGCTCCTCCTCGCCCTGTTCGCCTGGCGCCCTCGCGACCGACGCGCCCGGCGTGCTTCCCTGCTCGCCCTGGCGCTCTTCCTGGCAGGGCTTCTGGCTCCCATTGCCCCCTGGCTGACGCACAATGCCCGTCTGACGGGCAAACTGGCCTTCGATGCCCCCGACCATCTGGCCCTCCTCGCGAGCCAGTACACCTTTGATAGCACTCTTGATGTCTCGGCCTTCGATTTCGAGCACGAGAGTCTGGCGGAACACATCATCAACTTCGTTCGGGAAAACCCGACGTTCGTGGCGGGTTTCGTTGCCAATCACTTCCTCGCCACCGAAATCGGCGGCCTCCTGGCGTTGCCCCTGGTGGCGCGCTATGACGGTCTTTCCGCGCCGATTGTTCCTTATTGGGTGGATTGGGACGGCCATCTGGCGTGGTACAACGTGCTCCTGGTGTTGCTCTACCTGGCGCTGATCGGGCTGGGTCTCGGCGCGGCCTGGGCGCGCCTGCGTTGGGCGGGCCTCACACCGCTGGCGTTCAACCTGGGCTACGCCCTGTCGAACGGCCTGGCGCGTTTCTCCGGCTGGCGATACGACCTCCCCGCCGACTGGGTGCCCTATTTCTACTTCGGCCTGGGCGCAATGGAGGTGATGGCGGGCGCGGTGTTGCTCTTTGGGGCGGAGGAGAGCCGTCTCTTCGAGGCGCCCTTCGCGCCATCGAACGCCCCGGTGAGACGACTCGCCTGGGCGGTGACCGCGCTCCTGCTCGCCTTTGCCCTGGTCGGCGCATTGCCCTGGGCGCTGGAGAGCGCCATCCCCCCTCACTTCGCCTCGCGCTCGCCGGAAGCCCTGGCCGCGCAGGTGGATGCCCTCCTGGCCGAGGTGGATGAGGCCGACATGACGGCCTTCCTCGCCCAACCCGAAGCGGTGATTTTCGAGGGACGCACGCTCTACCCGCGTTTCTATCGCCGCCATCTGGGAGTCGCTTCGGCGCACCCCTGGGAGGCGTATCGGCGGCGCGACTTTCCACGCCTGGGCTTCCTGATGCTCCATGAGGGAGTGAAGCAGGTCATCCTGCCGACGAAGACCCTCCCTAGAGACTTCCCTCACTGGGCGGATGCGGTCGTCCTGGGTTGCGAGCGGGAGGGATACGTGGAGGCGCGCCTGGTCGTCTTTCCGCAGGAGGGGAAGGTCTATGCGAGTGGTGGTGTGGAGGCGCCCTGCGCGCAGGAGTGGAGGCCGTGACGGACATGGCGCGCCTTCTCCTGGCCTGGTATCGCCATCGCAAGCGGACGCTTCCCTGGCGCAGCACGCGCGACCCCTACGCGGTGTGGGTGGCCGAGGTGATGTTGCAACAGACGCGCGTCGAGACGGTCATCCCCTATTTCGAGCACTGGATGCGCCGCTTCCCCACCGTAGAAGCCCTGGCCGCGGCCTCCGAACAGGAGGTGCTGAGTCTCTGGGAGGGGTTGGGCTATTACAGTCGGGCGCGCAACCTGCACCGCGCGGCGCGGGTGGTGATGGAGCGCCACGGCGGGAAATTGCCCGCCGACGTGGACGCCCTGCGCGCCCTCCCCGGCATCGGTCGCTACACGGCAGGCGCGATCGCCTCCATTGCCTTCGGCCTGGACGAGCCCGCGCTGGACGGTAATCAAAAGCGCGTCCTGGCGCGCCTTTTCGATGTGCGTCAACGCGTTGATTCCGCCGAGGGGGAGCGCCTGCTGTGGTCTCTGGCGCGTGAACACCTGCCGCCCGGCAAGGCTGCCGAGTACAATCAGGCGTTGATGGACCTGGGCGCCTCGATTTGCACCCCGCGCCGACCGGATTGCACCGCGTGCCCGTTGCGCGAGGTCTGCCGCGCCCATGCGCTGGGCGTGCAGGAGGCGCTGCCGGTGAAAAAGCCGAAAGGGGAGACGCCACATTACGTCCACGCCGCGGCGGTGGTGATGAGAGAGGGACGCGTCCTGCTGGCGCGGCGCCCGTCGCAGGGGTTGCTTGGGGGGTTGTGGGAGTTCCCGAACGCGCGCCTGGCTCAGGTCAAGGACGATGCGGAGGCTGCCCGGGCGTTGGAAGATGCCCTGGAAACGGGATACGGCCTGGGGGTGCGCGTCGGCGCGTCGTTGGGGTCGTTTCGACACGCGTACAGTCATTTCCGGGTCACGGTGTATGCCTTTCGTTGCGCTTTGCTCTCGACGGGGGAACGGACGAGCCTGGAATGGGCGGCGGTCGGCGCGCTGGATGGCTACCCGATGGGTCGGGTGGACCGGCAGATTGCGAGGTGGGTGGATGGAGGATGAGTACGTCCTGGAACGTGAGCGCATGGTGGAGGAGCAGATCGCGGCGCGCGGGTTGCGTGACCCGCGCCTTCTTGCCGCGTTCGAGAGCGTGCCGCGTCACCTCTTCGTGCCGGAGGACATGCGTCACCTGGCCTACGCCGATGGCCCACTGCCCATCGGTTTCGGGCAGACGATTTCTCAGCCGTATATCGTAGCCCTGATGACGGACTTGCTGAAATTGAAAGGCACGGAGCGCGTGCTGGAAGTGGGGACGGGGTCGGGCTATCAGGCGGCGATCCTGGCGCACATGGCCGCCGAGGTGCACACGGTGGAAATCATCCCCGAACTGGCGGCGCGCGCCGAGAAAGTGTTGCGAGAACTGGGGCTGGAGAACGTGCACTGTCATCTGGGGGATGGTTCGCTGGGGTGGGACGAGGCCGCGCCCTACGATGGCATCCTGGTCGCCGCCGCCGCGCCGGATGTACCGGAGACGCTCTTGAATCAACTGTCAGACGGGGCGCGATTGGTGCTGCCGGTCGGAGGGAGGGGATTCCAGGAGTTGGAGTGTTGGGAGCGACGAGGGAAGAAGTTCAAGCGACGGGCGATCACACCTGTGGCTTTCGTTCCGCTACGAGGGAAACACGGCTGGGGAGGGGGGTGAGGTAGTCCTTTTCTGTTGTCGCGGAGGTCACGTCCCCCTTCGGGAAGCAAGGAAACTCAAAACGCGTTGCAGGACTTCCTGGATGCTCAGGTTATCGGTCTCGAGGTAGAGGTCGGCGTGCTGACGCGCGTGTTCGAGGCGGCGTTGTTGTTCCCGGTATTCGGCCTCGGTCCAGGTTAGATTGCGGCGCCGGCAGGTGACCGGATAGGACGCCTGGAGGAAGACCAGGACATCCGGGTTGGTCAGGCGTTGCCACATATCGGGGACGTAGGAGTGTTCCTGAGCGATGTGGCGGGCGGTGTATCCGTGTCGTTTCAATCCCTCGATCAGGGTACTTTTCCCGGCGCCGCAGGGGCCCACGACGCCGATCAGGAGGTCATCTCTGGCAGTCATGGATGAGCGCGTGGACGTGTTCGGGGTTGCCGAAGACGGCCAGCCCCTGCGCCAGGACACCGATGCCAACGAGTGGCATGATGAAGTAGAACGCTTGCAAGAGCGGATGATGTGGAAAGCCTCCTACGGGTTGTAGAAAGGACATGGTCAGCACGAGATAGACCGCTTCGCTCAGGCCGCGCACCGGCTCGCCGACTCGTTGTGCGATGGCGTAATACAGCGCGCCACCACCGAGCACGGTGAGGGCGAAAATCGTCAGCGGCTTGCGAAACTGACCGAAGAGCAGCCAGGTATCGCGCCAGGCGGCTTTCCACGTTCGAGCGAGGGGGTTCATGATGGTGGGAGCGGCGGGATCGGCAGGCGAACGAACATGCGCCGCACATCATCGCCGTTGCGTTGCATGACGCGCACGACCACCACGCTGATATCGTCTGCGGGACGCCCGTCGTCCAGGCGGACGGCATGGGCGAGAAGTGAATCGGCGATCTGCTGGGGCGAGGGGTCTTGCTCATCGAGCATCGCCTGGAGGGAGGTGCAGATGTCCATGCTGCGCCCGCGGCGTGAGCCGGCGTGGGTCAATCCATCGGTGCAGACCACAATGGTCAGGCGCGGTTCGATGGCGATTTCCGTGATGACCGGGCGTACGTTGCGCGAGGTGCCCAGGGGAGGGCTTTCCTCGCTCAGGCAGTCAATGTGTTCGCCACGACAGATGAGGACCGGAGCGGGGTTGTTGCGCGTCAGGACGACGGTATTGCTTTGCAGATCGATAGAGACGATATTAAGTGTGCAGATGACCTTGCCTTTTCTGGCTGTAAAGAGGGCATCAGAGGCAGCACGGGCCGCAGCACCATCGCGCACGCCCTCCGCCAGCAACCCGATGACTTTGCGGACGACCATCAGAGAGATGGCTTTTGCGCCGGGGCCGGAGGTCTGTCCATCGGCCAGGACGACCGAAAGCCCGCCGTTGGGGCGCTCGATTACTTCCAGAGTGTCGCCGCTTTCGGATGTGGCATATTTGTTAACTTTTGCGGCTGCGATTTGCACTTCCATAGTGCTAATTTTACATCAGAACGGAGTTGCTTCGAGCGTGAGATGCATTCAAACATGACACAGAAAGATCTGATTGCGCCCACCGTCGCGCGAAGAGTTTCCTTGTTTCTACAACATCTGAGTGCGCCCGAGCGTTGACATCCCCGCGATTTTTTGCTACACTATATTCACAAGTTGTCAGACAAATTCTCGCGACCCAAACGATGAGCACTCTCCTTGTCAAACACGCTGCCCTCCTGGTGACGATGGACGACCATCAGCGGGAGATTCCCGATGGTGGTCTTTTTGTTCGTGATGGCTTCATCGAGCAGGTTGGGCCAAGCGATGAACTCCCCGGCGAAGCCGATGAGGTGCTCGATCTCTCCGGACACATTCTGCTGCCGGGGTTGATTAACACGCATCACCACTTCTACCAGACCCTCACCCGCGTCGTCCCTGCGGCGCAGGATGCCAATCTCTTCCACTGGCTGAAGACGCTCTATCCCATCTGGGCGCGCCTGACGCCGGAAGATATTTTCATCTCGACTCAAACCGCCCTGGCCGAACTCGCCCTCTCCGGCTGTACCACCGCTTCCGACCATCTCTACCTTTTCCCCAACGGGTCGAAACTGGACGATGAGATCGCCGCGGCCCGCGAGATTGGTCTGCGCCTTCAGGCCTCGCGCGGCTCGATGTCGTTGGGCGAATCGCAAGGTGGACTTCCGCCTGATTCCGTTGTGGACGCGGAAGACGCCATCCTGAACGATTCCCTGCGTCTGATCCAGGCCTACCATGACCCGAACCCGGGCGCGATGACCCAGATTGTGCTCGCGCCGTGCTCCCCTTTCAGCGTCACCGGTGACCTGATGCGCGAGTCGGCGAAACTGGCGCGCGAGTACGGCGTGCGCCTGCACACCCATCTCGCCGAGACCGAGGACGAGGAGCAGTTTTGCCTGGAGAGGTTCGGGCATCGTCCGGTGGGCTACATGCAGGAACTCGGCTGGGTGGGGGATGACGTGTGGTTCGCGCACGCCATCTGGGTCAACGAGGAAGAGATCGGCGTCTTTGCCCGTCACGGCTGCGGCGTGGCGCATTGCCCTTCCTCGAATATGCGCCTGGCCTCCGGCATCGCGCCGATACGCGAGTACCGCGCCGCGGGCGTGAACGTCGGCCTGGGGGTGGACGGGAGTGCATCGAACGATGGTTCGCACATGCTGGCCGAAGCCCGCCAGGCGATGCTCCTGGCGCGCGTGCGCGAAGGCATCACCGGCTTTTCGCGCTCCGACGACCCCAGCCGCAAACTGATGACCGCCCGCGAAGCCCTTACCCTGGCGACGCGCGGCGGCGCGGCGGTGCTGGGCCGCACCGACATCGGTTCGCTGGAGGTCGGCAAGTGTGCCGATTTCACCGCCATTAACCTGAACCGCCTGGATTACGCCGGCGCGCTGCACGACCCGGTCGCCGCGCTCGTCTTCTGTCAGCCCGTCCGTGTGGACTATACGGTGGTTGGCGGGCGATTCGTGGTGAAAGAAGGTCACCTCGTCACTGTGGACGAGGCCGACCTGGTGGAACGGCACAACCGGGCTGCCCGGCGTTTGCTGGAAGAGACACGATGAGCGAAGAAGACCGCCTCCCCGAATCGGCTTACCGATACTTCTGGGAAATTGATCCCGCCCAACTGGACGTTTCCGCGCACCCGCGCTACGTCATCGAGCGGCTGCTGGAATACGGCGATTTTCCCGAACTGCGCTGGCTCTTCCGCCGCTTCTCCCGTGAGCAGATTGTGGATACCCTGAAGCGCTCGCGGCGGTTGACGCTGCGCAGCGCCACGTTTTGGGCGCAGGTGATGAGCGTTCCGCGCGAGGATGTGCGATGTTTGAGAGCGCACTTTCAAGAGAGACACAATCGAATCTGGCAGCGATAGGGCAGACGCCGCTGGCTGCGGCGTTTTACCTCGCAGGTGGAACGGCTGTTGCCCTGCATTTGGGGCATCGTTTTTCCTTTGACCTGGACTTTTTCTCGGAAAAGCATTTCAACGTTGATGAAGTGTTGACCACCTTGAAGAGCCTCGGCGAGGTAAAAACTTTCCAGGCGACTGCCGATACGTTCAACGGCGAGTTGAACGGTGTGCGCATTAGTTTTTTTCTCTATCCCTATCCGGTGCTGGATGCGTTTTCGCTGTTCTCCGGCGTGCAGATAGCCACTCTGCGCGACCTGGCAGCCATGAAGGTGGACGCTATCACACGGCGCGGAACAAAACGCGATTTCATTGATTTGTATTTCATCTGCCGTCGGTCGTTTTCGTTACAGGAGGCGATGGAATACTACTTTATGAAGTTCCGTGCGTTCAACATCAGCGAGATACACGTATATAAGAGCCTGGTGTATTTCGCCGATGCCGAGGATGATACCCATCCTCAGATGATTCAACCTGTTCGATGGGATGATGTGAAAGCCTTTTTTCAACAAGAGGTACCGCGACTATACCGTCAACGGTTTGGCGGCGACGGAGATGGGAGTTTTTAGACCATGATGTATTCTGTTCAACATTTTCACACCCTCGTTGATGTCGCCATGGGGCGCGAACCGGCGGACCTGGTCATCCGTCATGGGCAGTGGGTGTGTGTCCAGTCGGGTGAAATTGTGCCCAACACGGATATCGCCATCAAGGACGGACGCATTGCCTATGTGGGCGAGGACGCTTCGCATTGCGTCTCGAAGGACACGGTGGTGATTGATGCCGCCGACCGCTATCTGGTGCCTGGGCTGCTCGATGCGCATATGCACGTCGAATCGGGTATGGTCACCGTGACCGAATTCGTGCGCGCCGTCGCGCCGCGTGGCACGACCGGCATGTTCATTGACCCGCACGAGATTGCCAACGTCTTCGGGTTGAAGGGTGTGCGCCTGATGGTGGACGAGGCCGCCGTGCAGCCGATCCACGTCTGGGTGCAGGTGCCCTCCTGTGTGCCCTCCGCCCCCGGCCTGGAGACCCCCGGCGCCTCGATCGGCCCGGAGGACGTGGCCGAGGCGATGACCTGGGATGGCATCATTGGCCTGGGCGAGGTGATGAATTTCCCCGGCGTGGCCAGTGGGGATGCGAAGATGCTTGCCGAGATGGCCGAGGCGCGCAAGGCAGGTAAGGTCATCGGTGGTCACTACGCCTCGCCCGATCTGGGGCTGCCGTTCCATGGCTATGTTGCCGGGGGGGCGGAGGACGATCACGAGGGGACTCGCCTGGAGGACGCGGTGGCACGCGTCCGTCAGGGAATGAAGGCGATGTTGCGCTATGGCTCGGCGTGGCACGACGTGGCCGCACAGGTCAAGGCGGTGACGAAACTGGGCCTTGACCCGCGTCATTTCATCCTTTGTACCGATGACTCCCATGCCGAGACCCTCTCCCAGCAGGGCCACATGGACCGTGTCATCCGGCATGCCATTCACGAGGGCTTGTCGCCGATGACCGCCATTCAGATGGCCACCCTCAACACTGCCGAGCATTTCGGTTTAAGCCGCGAGGTTGGCATGATCGCGCCCGGTCGCTGGGCGGACGTTTTGCTTGTCAAGGACCTGCGAGAGTTTTTCGCCGACCTGGTCGTGGCGAAAGGCAGAGTCATCGCGGAGAAAGGCGATTTGCTGATTGAATTGCCGTCGTTCGATTATCCGGAATGGGCACGCCGTTCGGTGCATCTGAAACGCCCCCTGCAAGCAGACGATTTTCGTTTGCATGTGCCGGAGGAACTGCGAGGTGAGAAGCGCCTGATGGCGAACGTTATCGGCATCATTGAGAATCAGGCTCCTACCCGCCATCTGCGCCTGGAGGTGCCGGTGGAGGGCGATGAGGTGCAGGTGGATATGGAGCGCGATCTGGCAAAGGTCGCTCTGGTGGAGCGGCATCATGGAAGCGGGAGCGTGACGGTTGGCCTGGTGCAGGGCTTCGGTTTCACCGCTCCGTGTGCGGTCGCCTCCACGGTAGCGCATGATAGCCACCACATGGTCGTCGTCGGCACGCGCGAGGCGGAGATGGCGCTCGCGGCGAACACCCTGGCCGAGGTCGGCGGTGGGCAGGTGGTCGTCAAAGATGGTGAGGTCATTGGCCTGGTTGAGTTGACCATTGGTGGCCTGATGTCTACAGAGCGCGCGGAGGTGGTCGCACAAAAGGCGGCGGCTATGCTGGATGGCTTCCGCGCCTGTGGCTGCACTCTCAACAACCCGAACATGCAACTCAGTCTGCTGGCACTGGCGGTGATCCCCGAACTCCGCATCTCGGATAAGGGCCTCGTGGACGTGAACCGGTTTGCGCTTGTGCCCGTGCTGGAGACGGTGTAGGCAGGTTGGAATGTCGCGCTTTCCTTTTCAGCGGTTGCAATCCGAACTGGCGGAGTTGATTGCTCGTACACCACCCGGCGGGCGGTTGCCGTCGGAGCCTGAACTGGCGAAACTGTTGGGTGTTTCGCGTGCCACGTTGCGGGAGGCCATGCGCACGTTTGAGACCCAGGGCCTGATCCGGCGTCGCCAGGGTTCGGGGACATACGTTGTGGGACGAGTCTCGGTTTTCGAAAGCGGCCTGGAGGTTTTGGAGAGTCTGGAGACCCTCGCACGTCGTATGGGACTTTCGCTGCGAGTCTCAGACCTGGTGGTGGAGCGCGTTTTTGCCAACCAGGAACTTGCCGATATATTTGCCTCTCCGTTGGCGATGCCTCTAACGCGCGTGCGCCGTGTGATGTGGACGGAGGAGAGACCGGTTGCCTATCTTGTGGACATGTTGCCCGAGGAGGTCTTAAAAGCCGAGCAGTTGCCGGACGATTTCGGTGGCTCGGTGCTGGACTTCCTGCTTGATCGCGGCGACCCGTTGACGGTCGCGCGCGCCGCGATCAGTGCCATTGGCGCGCCGCCCGATGTGGCGAAAGCATTGCAGATTCAGCGTGGTGATGTCCTTTTGCATTTCACGTCACGTCTGTACGACACGTCGGGCCGCGTGGTGGATTATGCATTGAGTTATTTCATTCCCGGGTATTTTCATTTCCATGTCGTTCGGCGCGTTGTCGCCAATAGCCGTTGATATCTTCTGCGCACTTTTTGAGTGCGTTGGAGTGTGAATATCCCAATCTTGCTGAAGTCTGGAGGTACATCATGCGTAGTTTTGCCGGACGGGACATCCTGTCCCTGAAGAATTTCGAGCGGAACGAGTTCTTCCGTGTCTTTGAAGTGGCCGAGTACATGGAGCCGATCGCCAAGGCGCGCAAGAACATTGACATGCTCAAGGAGAAGACATTGGTGACGGCGTTCTATCAGCCGTCAACGCGCACGCGCCTGGCGCATGAGGCGGCGATGATCCGCCTGGGGGGTCAGGTGACCGGCTTCGCCGACGCCCGAATGACTCGCGCAGGCGACTTCTATCAGGAGTCTATTAAAGATACGGTGAAGATGCTGGAGTTCTATGGCGATGTGATCGTGATGCGCCATTTCCAGAAGGGGGCTCCGCACGAGGCGGCCAAATGGGCTTCGATTCCGGTCATCAACGGTGGCGATGGCTGGGGTGAGCACCCGACCCAGATTCTCACCGATCTCTACACCGTGCTGCGCGAGAAAGGTACGATTGACGGCCTGCGCTGGGTGGCCGTCGGCGATATGCGCATGCGCACCATGCACTCGTTGGGCTACGCGCTGACACAGTTCGATTGCCCGATCACGTTCGTCGCGCCCCCGGGGATGGAATTGCCCGACGAGTACAAGAAGGACTACGAGGCCATGGGCCTGAAGTTCGATTTCGCGGATCACGTGGGGGATGTGATCGGTGATGCGGATGTTATCCTCGTTGAGCCGACCGTGCAGCCGGATTACAGCAAGTCGCGTGACGAGCGGAAGGGCGAATTGCCGACCACACCGGATAATTACAAGATCACCCTGGATTTGCTCAAGAACAAGGCGAAATCAGATGCTATCCTGCTGCACTCCCTGCCGCGCATGGATGAAATTCCTACCGATGTGGATATCAGCCGCTGGTCTCGCTACTGGCAGGAGGCCTTCAACGGCGTGGTGATGCGCATGGCGCTGCTGGCGCTCGTGCTGGGAGCGATGGAATAGGTAGTTAGGTAGTTGGGTGGTTGGATAGTTAGATAGTTGGGTAGTTGAGATGGCGCGGATTGAGCGCTTTGAGGATTTGCAGTGTTGGCAGAAGGCCAGGGAACTGGCGAATCGGGTTTACGAGTTGACGCGCAAAGAAAAATTCGCCCGTGACTTTGAATTGCGCGATCAAATCCGCAGAGCGGCTGGTTCGGTGATGCACAATATCGCCGAAGGCTTTGACGCCGGCTCGAACGCAGAGTTCATCCGCTTTCTAAAGATGGCTCGTCGCTCGGCCAGTGAAGTGCAATCTCAATTGTATCTGGCTCTGGATCAAGACTATATTACTGAGGACGAACTGCGTTTCGTCTACGACCTGGCTACAGAGACCAAGCGGCTCATCAATGGCATGATTGCCTACCTGCGCAAGTCCAGCCGCTAACCTCGCCATTCGACCACGAAACCACCCAACTACGAAACCACGAAACTACAGAACTACGGAACTAAGGAACTACGGAACTAAGGAACTAACTATGCAAACCGATCTGAGAAACCGCGATCTCATCGGCGACCTCGACTTCAGCAAAGAAGAGGTCGAGACGGTCCTCGATGTGGCCTGGGACCTGAAGCGCAAGCGCGCCCTGGGCGAGCCGCATCCTTATCTGCGCGATAAAGTGCTGGCGATGCTCTTCTTCTTCAGCAGTACGCGCACGCGCGGCTCGTTTGAGGCCGGCATGGCGCAACTGGGCGGCCACGCAGCCTTCATCGAGAGCCGCACCACCCAAATTTCCCACGGCGATACCGAAAAAGAACTCGGCGAAATCTTTGGCCGCTATTTCGACGGTATCGCCATCCGCCATGTGGACTGGGGCATCGGCAATCGGTACATCAACCTGGTCGCCGAGGCGGCGCGCGTGCCGGTCTTCAACATGCAGTGCGAGATTTACCATCCCTTCCAGTGCCTCGCCGACCTGATGACCATCATGGAGAAGAAAGGCCGCGACCTGCGCGGCAAGAAGATGGTCGTCTCGTGGGCGTATGCCTCTTCGTATCTGAAGCCGATTTCGGTACCGCAATCGCTCATTTTGCAAATGCCGCGCTTCGGCCTGGATGTGGTGCTGGCGCACCCGCCGGAGTTCAACCTGATGCCCGATATCGTCGAGCAGGCGAAGGAACAGGCGCGCAAATACAAGACCGGCTTCGAAATCATCAGCGACCCCAACGGCATGGAGGAAGCCTTCAAAGACGCCGATATCATCTACGCCAAATCCTGGGGCCCCTTGCTGACCACGCAAGACCCCGAAGAAGGTAAGCGCATTCAGGATCAATACAAGCACTGGATCACGGATGCGCGCAAGATGGCGCTGGCGAAGGACGACGCCATCTACATGCACCCCTTGCCTGCCGACCGCGATATCGAGGTCACCAGCGAGGTGATGGATGGCCCGCATTCGGTCGTCTTCGACGAGGCCGAGAACCGTTTGCACGTTCAGAAGGCCGTCATGGCCCTGACGATGAGGTGATGCGATGACGAAACGCAAACTCGCTGTCGTTGCTATTGGCGGCAACTCACTCATCAAAGACAAAGCCCATCAGACGGTCGAAGACCAGTACCGGGCTGCCAAAGAAACTTGTTACCA
>RFJH01000168.1 GCA_003694975.1 Anaerolineae bacterium
ATTCGTGTCATTCGCGTTATTCGTTCTCATTCGTGTTCTCTATTCGTGTCATTCGTGATACCCATTCGTGATACCTGATACCGAGGTGAATCCATGAAAGCCGTTCTTTTCCATCAACACGGAGGACCGGAGGTCCTCGAATACGCCGACTTCCCCACCCCGGAGCCGGGACCCGGCGAGGTCCTTGTGCGCCTGCGCGCCGCCGCCCTGAACCGCGTGGACGTCCTCGTGCGGCGCGGCTGGCCGGGGCTGAACCTGGAAATGCCCCACATCAACGGCGCGGACGGCGCCGGCGAGGTCGCCGCGCTGGGCGAAGGCGTGACCGGATTCCAGGTCGGCGACCGCGTGGTCATCAACGCCAACCTAGGCTGCGGGAAATGCGATTTCTGCCTCGCCGGGCAGGATAACCTCTGCCGCAACTGGCACCTCCTGGGCGAGACGGTGCGCGGCACCTACGCCCAATACGTCGCCCTGCCGGAGCGCCAACTCTACAAACTCCCCCCCGATTTCGATTTCCACACCGCGGCCGCGGCCGCGCTGGTCTATCAGACGGCGTGGCATTCGCTCATCACGCGCGGCAACCTGCGCCCCGGAGAGACCGTCCTGGTCGTGGGCGCTTCGGGCGGCGTGAACACGGCGAGCATCCAAATCGCCAAATTCGCCGGCGCGCGGGTCATCGTCGTCGGCTCGAACGAGAAGAAACTGGCCGTGGCCGAGGCGATGGGCGCGGACATCCTGATTGACCGCTCGAAGGAGGAGAACTGGGCAAAAGCGGTCTACCGCCTGACCGACCGTCGCGGCGTGGACGTGGTGGTAGATAACGTCGGCACGACCTACCCGCTCAGTTTCCGCGCCGTGCGCAAAGGCGGGCGCATCCTGAACGTGGGCAACACCGGCGGCCCGAAATTCGAGATTGATAACCGCTACATCTTCGGCAAGCACATCACCCTGATCGGCTCCACGATGAGCACTCTGAAGGACTTCCGCGAGGTGATGGACCTGGTCACCGCCGGAAAACTCAAACCCGCCCTGGATAAGACCTTCCCCCTGGCCGAGGCGCGCGCCGCGCAGGAACGCCTGGAGCGCAACGAGCAACTGGGCAAGATCACGCTGGACATCCCTTGATGGTACGCTTCCTGCCATCACCCCTCCCAGGTCAAGCCGCCGCATGAAACGTTCCCGATGGTTCGAGATCGCCCTGGTCGTCGTCGTGCTCGCCGTCCATCTCTACGCGGCGACTTCCGAGGCGCACAACTTCCCCAACCGCTGGTTCACGCGCGACGACGCGTACTACTATTTCAAAGTCGCCCAAAACATCACCGAAGGGCGCGGCGTGACCTTCGACGGGATCAACCGCGCCAACGGTTTCCATCCGCTGTGGATGCTGATTTGCATCCCCATCTTCGCCCTGGCGCGCTTCGACCTGATCCTGCCGCTGCGCGTCCTGCTGATGGTGATGGGCGCCCTGAGCGCGGCGACCGGCGTGCTCCTCTATCGCCTGGTCTCCAGGGCGCTCTCGGAGGCCGTGGGGATGCTGGTCGCGGCCACGTGGGTCTTCAGCCTGTACGTCCACGCCACGATCTACCAACTCGGCCTGGAGAGCGGGATCGCCGCCTTTGCGCTGGTCTACCTGCTCTATCGTATGGAACGCTTCGAGCGGAGGTGGCGCAGCGAACCCGTGACATGGAGAGACCTCGCCTCCCTGGGCGCAGCCGCGACCCTCGTCCTCTTCAGCCGCCTGGACACGGTCTTCCTCGTGCTCGTCCTCGGACCGTGGCTGGTCTTCCGCGAGAGGCCGCTGCGAGGCCTCCTCGTGGGCGACATGTTGCTTCTGGTCGCTTCTGCTCTGGGCAACACGGCGTGGCGCTTCGGCCTGCCGAACTACTATCGCTACGCCGAGGCCGGTCTGTGGCTCCTGACGCTGGCGCTGGTCACGCGCGTTCCGCTCTACTACTTCGCCGGTCTGTACGACCATCCCGGTGCACGCCCCCCCCTCGAGATGGCGAAGCGCCTCTTCCTGGTCAACACGCTTGCCACCGCGATCCTGAGCGCCCTGATGCTCGCCCTGTGGAAGGGGGGCGTCTTGAGCGGCTTCTCGCGCGGCGCCCTGCTCGGGGACTGGGTCGCCTCGACGCTGCTCGTCGCCGCGTGGCGCCTGGGCACGCGCGCCCTGCTCCGGTCGGGAGCGCACCCGGAGATGCGTCCGGCGGAGGAACTGCGTCGGTGGTGGAAAACGTGGCTCGCCGAGGGGAGCGCCTATTACGGCGTCCTGGGGTTCTCCTTAGGCGCGTATATGCTGTGGAGCAAACTCGCCATCGGGACCTTCACGCCGCTCAGCGGGCAGATCAAACGCTGGTGGGGGTCGCTGCCGGCGCGTGTCTACGGAGGGCCGGCGCGCAATTTCGCGGCGTTCTTCGGCATTGATGCGGAGGGCGATTTCAACGCCTGGGCGCCGCTCACCACGCGCCTGGGCGAGTGGAATGCCTCGCTCCGATGGCCGCGCATGGACTACGACCTGCGCTATCTGGCGCTGCTGGGGCTGGTGCTGGCGGCCTGCCTGGGCGTCTTGCTCTTGAACCGTCGGCGCGCCGTGCGGGCCGGGGTGCATCTGAGCCTGCTGCCCCTGTTCGTGGGTTCGATGCTGCACGTCCTCTCGTATAACGCCACCGGCTACGCTTCGGTGAAGGAGTGGTATTGGGTGAGCGAGTTGCTTTGCCTGTTGCTGACCGCCGCCTTGCTGGCCGACCTGCTGCTCCACCCGCTGCGACGAGGTCCCATCGGACGCGCTTTGTTGCTCGGCGCGGCGCTCCTTTTGAGCGCGAGCATGGGATGGAAGTTCACACGCGCCATCGTAACCCGGATGCCCCACACCCCCCTCACGGCGGAGAAACCGCTCCTGGACGCGGCCGCCTTCCTCGAGGCGCACACCGAACCGGGGACATTGATCGGCATGACCGGTGGCGGAAACGTGGGTTACTACATCCATGAGCGTACCATTGTGAACATGGATGGGTTAATCAATAGTGTGACCTACTTCGAGGCCTTGAAGCGCGGCGAAGCCGGAGAGTACCTGGAGGCCATCGGGTTGGATTACGTCTTCGCCAACCCGGAAATCTTGCAAGGAGCGCCGTATCGAGGGCAGTTCACCGACCGCCTGGAGCCCATAGCACCCTATGAAGGAAGCCGGAAGTTCCTGATGCGCTTCCTGCCCGCAGGAGGCGCCTCCCCATGACGGAAAACCGCCGCAGGAAGCGCCCGCTGAGCGTCACCGTCCTGCTTCTGATTGTGGTATGGGTTACAATACACAACGGCGTGCGTTTCGGGAGCGCCATCGCCGCATGGAGCACGCTCCGCGAGTTCGCCTCCCCGCCCGGCCCCCTCTACATCGCCCTGACCGGCCTCTTCTGGACGTTGGCCGGATGGCCGGTCGCCTATGGCCTGTACCTGGGGCGTCGCTGGGCGCGCGGCGTCACCGCCATCGCCGTTGTGCTCTACGCGGCCTACTACTGGCTCGACCGGTTGTTCGTACAAAGCGGCGGCCTTCGCCCGAACTGGCCTTTCGCCCTCGCCATCACCGCCTACATGCTGGGCCTCACCGTAGAAGCCCTCGTACTTCCGGGCAACGCATCCTTCTTTGCAGAGAGAGAACACCATGAGCGATGACCCTAAAATCCGACACCTGCGCGAACTGAAAGCCCAATCTCGCCTCGGCGGCGGGGAGAAGCGCATCGAGGCGCAACACGCCAAAGGCAAACTGACCGCTCGCGAGCGCCTCGACCTCTTGCTGGACAAAGGCTCGTTCCGCGAGGTGGACGCGCTTGTCGTCCATCGCACGAACGACTTCGGCCTCGATAAGCAAAAGTACCTCGGCGACAGCGTGGTCACCGGCTGGGGGACGATAGACGGGCGTCTGGTCTACGTCTTTTCGCAAGATTTCACCGTCTTCGGCGGCAGCCTGGGCGAAGTGCACGCGGAGAAAATCTGCAAAATCATGGACATGGCGCTCAAGAACGGCGCACCGGTCATCGGGTTGAACGATTCGGGCGGTGCACGCATCCAGGAGGGCGTGGTCTCGCTGGGGGCCTACGCCGATATCTTCCTGCGCAACACCCTGGCCTCCGGTGTCATCCCGCAGATCAGCGCCGTGATGGGGCCCTGCGCGGGCGGAGCGGTCTACTCGCCGGCCCTGACGGACTTCATCTTCATGGTGCGCGGCTCCTCGTACATGTTCGTCACCGGCCCGAACGTGGTCAAGGCGGTCACGCACGAAGACGTGGACTTCGAGTCCCTGGGCGGTGCGGACGTGCACGCGGAGACCTCGGGCGTGTGCCATGTCGCTGCCGACAGCGAGGCAGATACCCTCTATCTGATCCGCAAACTGTTCTCCTACCTGCCCTCCAACAACATGGAGGACCCGCCCTATATGGATACCGGCGACGACCCGCTGCGCATGGAGGCCGCCCTGGATACCATCGTCCCGGACGACCCCAGCAAACCGTATGACATCAAAGACGTCATCCGCCTGATCGTGGACAACGGCGAGTTCTTTGAAATCCACGAGGCCTACGCGCCGAACATCGTGGTCGGTTTCGCACGGCTGGGCGGGCACGCGGTGGGCATCGTGGCGAACCAGCCCGCCGTCCTGGCCGGGGTGCTGGACATCAACTCGTCCGACAAGGCCGCGCGGTTCGTCCGCTTCTGCGATTCGTTCAACATCCCCATCGTCACGTTCGTGGACGTCCCCGGCTTTCTGCCCGGAACGGCCCAGGAGCACGGCGGGATCATCCGTCACGGGGCCAAGTTGCTCTACGCCTACTGCGAGGCGACCGTGCCCAAACTGACGGTCATCACGCGCAAGGCCTATGGCGGGGCGTATGACGTGATGTCGAGCAAGCACATTCGCGGTGATTTCAACGTCGCCTGGCCGAGCGCGGAGATCGCCGTCATGGGGCCGGAAGGCGCGGTCAACATCATCTTTCGCAAGGAACTGGAAAAGGCAAAAGACCCGGAGAAGCGCCGCGCCGAACTGGTGGCCGAATACCGCGAGAAATTCGCCAACCCCTACATCGCCGCCCAGCGCGGCTATCTGGACGATGTGATCGAGCCGCGCGAGACGCGTCCGCGCCTGATCAACGCCCTGGAGATGCTGCAAAACAAGCGCGATTCCAACCCGCCGAAGAAGCATGGGAATATTCCGCTGTAAGGTGGCAGGTGATAGGTGTTCAAGTGTCAGGTGGTCGGGTGTCAGGTAGTCAAGTGTCAGGTGGTCAGGTAGTCAGGTGTCAGGTGAGAGGATATGTTCAATAAAGTGTTGATTGCCAATCGAGGGGAAATTGCGGTGCGCATTTTGCGCGCCTGCCGGGAACTCGGCCTGGAGACGGTGGCCGTCTATTCCGAGGCCGACCGGCAGGCACTGCACGTCCGCTACGCCGATGAGGCCTATCTGCTCGGCCCGGCACCGTCGCGGGAATCCTATCTGCGCGGCGATAAAATCATCGAAATCGCCAAAAAATGCGGTGCGGGGGCGATCCACCCCGGCTACGGTTTCCTGGCCGAGCGCGAGGACTTCGCCGAAGCCTGCGCCGAGGCGGGTATCGTCTTCATCGGCCCCAAGCCCTCCGCCATCGCCGCCATGGGCGATAAAGCCGTGGCGCGGGCGACGGTCGCCAAATCCGGGGTGCCGGTCGTGCCGGGCACGGAGGACGTGGGAGACCTGAGCGATGAGGAATTGCTGGCCCTCGCACCGAAGATTGGCTTCCCGCTGCTCATCAAAGCCACAGCGGGTGGCGGAGGGAAGGGAATGCGCGAGGTGCGCAGCCTGGAGGAAATGCCGACCCTGCTTCAGTCCGCGCGACGCGAGGCGGAAGCCGCCTTTGGGGATGGCAACGTCTATCTGGAGAAATTGATCGAGGGGGCGCGCCATATCGAAATCCAAATCCTGGCCGACCAGCATGGCAACGTCATCCACCTCGGGGAGCGCGAATGCTCCCTGCAACGCCGTCACCAAAAGTTGATTGAGGAGTCCCCGTCGCCGTTCATCGGCACAGACGAGGACCTGCGTCAACGCATGGGCGAGGTGGCCGTCCGCGCCGCACAGGCAGTGGAGTACGTCAACGCGGGCACGATCGAGTTCCTGGTGGACAAAGACAAGAACTTCTACTTCCTGGAAATGAACACGCGCTTGCAGGTTGAGCACCCGGTGACGGAAATGGTCACCGGCATTGACATCGTCAAGGAACAAATCCGCATCGCGCGTGGACGTCAACTCTCCTACACCCAGGAAGATGTCTCCTTCAAAGGGCACGCCATCGAATGCCGCATCAACGCCGAAGACCCGTTCAACAACTTCATGCCCTCCACAGGGCGCATCACGCACAGCGTCTTGCCCACCGGCCCGGGCGTGCGAGTGGATACCAGCGTCTATCCGGGCTTCGAGATCACCCCCTACTACGACCCGCTGATCGCCAAACTCATCGTCTGGGGCGAGACGCGCGGGCAGGCTATCCTGCGCATGCGCCGCGCCCTGGAGGAATATCGCATCGTCGGCATCCGCACCAACATCCCCTTTCACCAGATGATGATGGACTCCACACGCTTCATCGCTGGCCAATACGACACACGCTTCGTGGAAGAGCGCTTCGACATAGAGAAAGCCGAGGGAGGCTCAGACGAAGCTCCGCAAATCGCGGCCATCATGGCAACCCTGGCTGCTCACCAGCAGACTCAGCGCGCCGCGCACGTCGTCCGTCGTGCGGAGCGCGATACCAGCAACTGGAAGTGGCTTGGTCGCTGGGAAAGACTGCAACGTTGACCGGAAGGAGCGCCTGATGAAATACATCGCCACGACGGATGAGAAGGAAATCGGCATCGAGATTGTTGACGAACACCACGTCCGCATCGGCGACCGGCTGATCGCCGTGGATTTCGTCGCCCTCAGTGACCAGCCACTCTACTCCCTCATCGTGGACGGCAAATCCTACGAGGCTTACATTTACCCCGAAGAGGGGGGCTGGCAGGTGCTGCTCATGGGGCGTCTGTACCACGTACACGTGGAGGACGAGCGCGAGAAACGCCTGCGCGCCGCGGCCGGGAGCAAGGTCGCCGAGACGGGCGAATTCCACCTCAAGGCGCCCATGCCCGGCCTGGTGGTCAGTGTGCCGGTCAGCGAGGGGCAGAGCGTAGAGAAAGGGGATGTGCTTGTCATCCTCGAATCCATGAAGATGCAAAACGAACTCAAGTCGCCTCGCGCCGGGACGGTCAGCCGGATACGCGTGAAGCCAGGCGACAGTGTGGAGCAAAGGCAGACATTGTTGAGTGTGGTGTAGAAGAGGCAGGCAGGCGAACGCCGGCCACCGCGTAGAGCACAGGAGGAAACGCCATGTCCTGGGATGATGTTCTTTCACCAACGGCGTATCTGAGCGCCCGCCTTGGGGAACTTCCTCTGATAGAGACATTGAAAGAGTATGAGGCCTGGTGGGAGGCGGAGGGCAAAGCCATCTCCGCCACCGTGGACCGCGCCGGCACGCCCTGGCTGCGCATGTTCGACGTCCTCGGTCGGCGCGTGGACGAGATTCTCTTCCCGCCCGAATACTGGAAGATGCTCAAAAAGGGCTATCAGGCCGGGGTCGTGTGGCGCGTCTTCGAGGCGCGTTCGCTCATCCCGGCATACCTCCTGGGGTACGTCACCGCCTTCTACGATCCGGGGCTGTACTGTCCCTACACGGTCAGCCTGTCCACCGCCGTGCCGCTGGAGAAATACGGCTCGGACGAGGTCAAGGCCCGTTTCCTGCCACCGCTCCTACGCCGGGACGAGGGCGTCTGGCAGGGGGCAACGTGGATGACGGAGGTCGGCGGCGGCTCCGACCTGGGCACCTACGTGGAGACCGTCGCCCGCCCCGCCGGGGACCGCTACCTGCTCACCGGCGAGAAATACTTCGCCAGCAACGCCGGCGCGGAACTGGCCGTCGTCGCGGCGCGATTGGAAGGCGCTCCGCAGAACGTGCGCGGCCTGGCGCTTTTCCTCCTCCCGCGCTATCGCGAAGACGGCGAGTTGAACTACACCATCCGACGCATCAAAGATAAGACCGGCACGCGCTCCGTCCCCACCGGCGAGGTCGAATTGAAAGACAGCGAAGCCTATCTCCTGGGGAAACCGGAATGGGGCATCTACCTGATCCTGGAGGTACTCAATCTCTCGCGCGTCGCCAATTCCATCGCCAGCATCGCTCTGGCGCAGCGCGCCCTCGCCGACGCCCTGACCTTCGCCAGAGGTCGCGTCGCCTTCGGCAAACCCGTTGTGGAACACCCCCTGTTGCACCACCAGTTCGAAGAGCACATCGGGAGACTGAACGCCGCCTTCGCCCTCGCCTGGGAGTCCCTCACTTTGCTTGACGGGGTCTGGCAGGAGACGCCGCGCTACTCCGGGCGTTATCACCTCTTCCGCCTCCTGGCGCATCTGGCAAAGTACTGGAC
>RFJH01000169.1 GCA_003694975.1 Anaerolineae bacterium
GCGGCGCTGAAGTCCACCTCGCGCCCGTTGATGCGGAAGGTGTAACGCCCCAGGCGCTCGATGGTGGGCTGTGCTTCCAGGAAAGCGCGCAAAGCGGCGCGTTCGTTGTTGTCTAACCAGGCGGGCGGGTCGGAGGTGGCTTTGTAACCACAGATCAACGCCAGGTCTTGTAGTCGGCGCTTTTGTGACTCCGTCAGGGTGATGTCGCGCGAGCGAAAATAGACCACGTCTGGGTCAACCCGGACAAGTGGGCGTAGCCACAGGCGGTGGATGGTGGTGCGGATGGCATTGCGCGTGCCCGGGATGGCGAAATTGTGCAGGAGTTGGTCGTCGCGGGGGTTATCCCAGTAGGAGGCCACATCAGGGCCGACGCGGAGGGCATCGCAAAGGCCAAGAGATGGAATGATGGGCGCGCCGCAAGCCAGGAGGTAAGCGTCTTTCCCCAGGGCCTCGCGCAATGCCTGGAGTGCCTGTCGATACGCCGCCTCGCGCGGCATATTGTCGTGACGTCTGCCGGGCAGCGCGCCGGCGTAGAGGAAATCGAGTTTGATGTATGCGTATCCCCACTCGCGCACACGTCGCATGGTTTCGCATAGCCATTGCGCCACATCAGGATGGGTAGTATCGAGAGCAAACAAATCTTGCCCCCAGTTGAACCCCGCAGAGACCGGTTTGCCGCTCTCGTCGCGTAGCAACCAGTCGGGATGGTCGCGGCAGAGCGATGAGGTGGGGGTCGCAAGCAGGGGCGCGAGCCATAGACCTGGAGTCCGACCTGTTTCGCGGATGCGCTTCGCCAGGTCGGCCATGCCGGAGGGGAACTTCTCGTTCGGCTCCCAGTCACCGATGGCACGTTGCCAGCCGTCGTCTACCTGGAAGACCTCGAAGGGCAGATCGCCTAAGTCGTCCAATGTGCGGCGAAGGCGCTTCTCGTCAATGTGGGTGTAGTAACTGTACCAGGAGCACCAGACGCGCGGTGCATTGCCCTGCTTACTGCGTTCTAGGCGTTCTCCGAGGAGTTCGGCGTAGCGCGCGAACACCTGTGTCTCCTCCCCCCAGGCGAGGAGCCATTCTCCGCTTCCGTTTTCGTAGTGGCCGCGGAGGGTGTTGCCATCTAATCGAACATGCGCATCCGTTCCCAGCGCGCCGAGCAGAAGGACGCGTTCATCGGCGAACTCTACCGCGCCCAGCCAGGAGCCATGATGGGACGGGTCGGTGGCGTAGAGAGGGTCGGTCTGCATCGGATGCAGACGAGGCGGACGCGGTGGATGGAGAGGGCGTTCCACGTCCACCCAGGCGCTGAGACTCCAGGATTGCCAGCCGTGGATGTAGAAGCGTCTGGGCTGTTGAGGGAGGGGGATGTCTACGGTGGTGCCGGTCAGCAGCCTTTCACCCCGGGCCGTTTCCAGAATTGTGGAGGTGATTGAGGGGAGTGCGTTTTGGCTCATGGGGTAATTATTGCCCGATTCTCCTCGTCAGGCAAGGGCGTTGTGGATTCCCTCTCACCGGGCGCGAGGCGTGCGAAAACCCGGCTGCGATTTTTTTCTTTACGCTTTGGGGCGGGCGTGTTATAATCCAGCGTCCCGCCTGAGTGGGAGGCGGCATTTTGTAATCCTGGTATGTGAGGATAGAGAACGATGAGCGAATTACTCAAGGCTGTAGAGGCACCGGTGAATGAGAATATTCCCCCCTTGCGCCCCGGGGATGTCGTGAGCGTGCATGTGCGCATCAAGGAGGGCGACCGCGAGCGAATCCAGGAGTTCAAAGGGACGGTGATTCGCCTGCGTAAGAGCGGGAACGAGGCCAATTTCACGGTGCGTCGCATCGCCAGCAACGGTATCGGCGTGGAGCGGACGTTCCTGCTGCGCTCCCCGCGTCTGGATAAAGTGGTTGTCGAGCGCCACTCGAAGGTGCGACGGGCGCAGTTGTATTTCCTGCGCGAACGCACGGGCAAGCGCGCGCGCCTCAAACAGAAATTCGATTGATTTTGCCCAGGGCGCATTAGTATGATGGGAGGGCGCAGAGTCTCTGCGCCCTTTGCCTTTGGGAGGTGTGATGGCGAGTCCCCTGATTGGAATTACCACGATGAACGCGCTGCGTCATGATGGCCTGGCGGCAGTCTCTCTGCTGCGACGGTATGTGATTGCGTTGACCGAAGCGGGCGCGACGCCGGTGCTCATTCCCTCTGCGATGCCAGACGACGGGGTAGACGCGCTGCTCACCCGCCTGGACGGTGTGCTCTTCTCCGGCGGCGGTGACATCGCCCCTGAGTACTTCGGGGGCGCACCCCACCCGCGCATCGGTGGGGTGGACCCCGAACGTGATGCCCTCGAACTGGCACTCCTTCGACGCGTTGTGGAAGATGGAGTGCCTTTCCTGGGAATCTGTCGGGGCTGTCAGTTGGTCAATGTGGGATTTGGTGGGACGCTGTACACCCACATCGCCGATCAACACCCGGGCGCGCTGAAGCACGATTACTATCCGGATTCCCCGCGCGATTTGCTGGTGCACGAGGTGCGTTTGAAGGAAGGAAGTCGCCTGGCCGAGATCGTTGGGGTGGAGGTTTTTCGGGTCAACAGTTTGCATCATCAAGGGATTGAACGCCTGGGGGATGGCCTTGAGGCAGTGGCTTATGCGCCGGATGGACTTGTCGAAGCAGTGGAGGTTCCGGGACATCCCTTTGGAATGGCGGTACAGTGGCATCCAGAATGGTTGACTGCCCATGCGACGGCGCGGGCCTTGTTCCGCGCTTTTGTCGAGGCGGCGCGGGGTAGTGACTGACGTATAATTCCGGCTATGGTAGCGACCACGTCGCTCTCGCCCATCGGTGTGTTCGATTCGGGAGTCGGGGGACTCTCGGTGCTGCGCGCCATCCGGGAGCAGTTGCCGGCGGAGGATGTGCTTTATCTGGCGGACCAGGCGCATGTCCCCTATGGGCCGCGTTCGATGGCCGAGGTGCGTGACTTTGCCGAGGGAATCACGCGTTTTTTGCTCGCTCAGGGGGCGAAATTGATTGTGGTGGCCTGCAATACGGCCTCCGCGGCGGCACTGTACTATTTGCGAGAAACGTTTCCCGAAATTCCCTTCGTGGGAATGGAGCCCGCCGTTAAACCGGCAGCCGAGCACACGGATAGCGGCGTGGTCGGCGTGCTGGCGACTCCGGCCACCTTTCAGGGCGCTTTGTACGCTTCAGTCATCGAGCGCTTCGCCAAGGGCGTGAAAATCCTGCAACATACCTGCCCGGGCCTGGTACAGCAAATCGAGCGCGGCGACCTGGATTCCCCACAGACGCGCGCGATCCTGGAAACGGCCCTCCGTCCCATGCTGGAACGGGGAATGGATACCGTCGTCTTAGGTTGTACGCATTACCCCTTCGTCATCCCGGTAATCCAGAGCATTGTCGACGATGGGGTGCGGGTGATTGACCCGGCCCCGGCGGTGGCGCGTCAGGTCGGGCGTTTGCTCGATGCTCATCAGATGGCGCGTCAAGAAGGAGCGGGGCGGATACGCTTCTTTACTTCGGGGGATGCTCAGGCGCTGCGTCGTCTTCTGCCCACGCTACTTGGCGAGAGGGGCGATGTGGTGACCGTGCGTTGGTGGGATGGGCGACAGGTGGAAATCGCGTGAAAAAAGCGGGCGCGCGAGCGCCCGCTTGCGTTCATATGGGAAGTAAGAGAGAGACTGGCCGACTACGGTCGAGAAGGCCTCGATGGGAGCGATGGGCGAGGCGGAAGGGAGGCTTCGAAGCCGCCCAGGCCTCGCTGTGCCTGAGGCCATTCTCCGCGTGCCAGTTGTCGTGTCAGGCCGTCAATGGCATCGGGGAGATGCTGTAATTGTGCCCCTCCGTGTGTGCGGATGCTGGCCTGGGCGTTGGCGCCCAGTTGGGCGATAAGGCTCAATTCATCCGGTGTGACGCGTCGATCTCCCAGGGCGCTTTTGACCGCATCCAGATACTCGTAGAGTTGTTGGATAGCGCCGGCGCGATCGGCTGCGATTTCGGTGGGGGCGAGGGTGGCCAGCCGCTGTTCTCGATCCTGGAGCGATGCCTGCACCTGTTCTATCCAACCCTGTGCCTGTTCGTGCGCCTCGGCGGCGCGCGTGGCGATTTCTTCCGCGTGGGCGTTCAGTTCCTCCAGCGCCTCGGCGGCGACTTCGGCGCCCTGTTCGAGAAGTGTGGCGGTGGTCTCCAGACTGGTCGCGATGACTTCCAGATCGTCTTCGACTTCGTTCAGGACGAGGAGGGCTTCTTCGGCATACGCGCCGTAGAGATCATAGTAGGCAGCGATCAACTCCTCGGCGTAGTAGATGGCCGCCTCGGCATCGTAGACGTAGGTGATGGTATCGTAGACTTCGTCCGAGGTCATCGTGCCGTCCGATGTGGCCTGGGATGTGCTGGCTGCGGCCTCTTCGCTGGCGCTAATGGCTTCTGCGACGGCTTCGTCGATCAGCGCGGCCAGTTCTTCCTCGGAGAGGGTGTAGTAATCTACGGTAGGAGCCGGGGTGGGGGTGGGTGGAAGTGCTGTGATGGTGGCCTGAACGGCCTGATCCACCTCTTGCTGGAAGGTTGCCTCGGCAGTGGCCGTTGCCGCGATGGCCGTTTGGACGAGAGCATCGGTGCTGAGCGTGGGAGTGGCCATTGAGCCGCGACCCCCGCTACACGAGATGGTGAGAACGATCAGCGCGACGAGGGCGAGAAGAGTGGGGGTGTGTGGTCGAGACATGATGTATTTCCTCCTGGCTTGAGATGAAGTAGAGAATGTTTTTCTGCGATGCCCTGTCGGCGCCGATCGCGATGAGGTGTTTCATGCGGCAGTGGTGGGCTACGCGTCGCAGGGAAGCGATGATGTTGAGAGGATTATAGCAACGGTCTCTTCTTGGGGGGATTACAACTCCCTTACAGTGGACTATCCCTGTTCCTGGCTCTTTGGCTACCGATTCACCCCCTGAAGAGTCTGCTTCGAGGCCCACTTGCCTCTCCGAGGCAGAGTGTTGTATAGTATGGATGGAGTGAGGATGACGAACGCCTCCTCGTTTTTGCCGGCTTATCTGCGCCTCTCGGATGCCGAACTGGGCCGCCGCGTGGAGGCCGCCTTTGCGCGCCTTGAACGTTGTGACCTGTGCGCGCGGCGCTGCGGAGTGAATCGCCTGGCAGGTGAGTTAGGCGTTTGCCGGACGGGAGTACGGGCGCGGGTAAGCAGTTATGGGCCCCATCTCGGCGAGGAGGACCCGCTGCGCGGTTGGCGGGGTTCGGGGACGATTTTCTTCGCTCGCTGCAATTTGCGATGCCAGTATTGTCAGAACTACGATATCAGCCAGCGCGATGCAGGTGAGGAGGTGGACGCCGAAACGCTGGCCACAATCATGCTGCGTTTACAAATGGCCGGCTGCCATAATATCAACTTTGTTTCCCCTAGCCATGTGGTGCCGCAGATTCTGGCCGCCGTGCGCCTTGCCGCGCGTCGAGGCTTGCGCCTTCCGCTGGTCTATAACACAGGAGGCTACGATTCGCCGGAGGCTCTGGAATTGCTGGATGGCGTGATTGATATCTACATGCCCGATATGAAATACGCAGATAGCGAACCGGCACATCGCTTTTCCCGTGTGCGGGATTACCCCCAGGTCAACCGTGCTGCGGTGCGAGAGATGCATCGCCAGGTGGGCGATCTGGAGATTGACGAACGTGGCCTGGCACGGCGCGGATTGTTGGTGCGACACCTCGTCTTGCCGAACGGCCTGGCGGGGACGGGGAAAATTGTGCGCTTCCTGGCCGAGGAGATTTCACCGAATACCTATTTGAATTTGATGGATCAGTAC
>RFJH01000170.1 GCA_003694975.1 Anaerolineae bacterium
GCCATGAAACGCGCCTATGCCGCCCTCTCCGACGGGCGTGCCGAAGTCCCGTTGCGAGCGCGTCTTTCCATACCTCCGCACGAGGCCGTCAGTCTCTTCATGCCGGCCTACGTCCAGAGCGAGGACGGCGAAGCCCTGGCGGTGAAAGCCGTCTCCGTGTTCCCCCACAACCCCGAACGAGGTGAACCCCTGATCTACGCCGCCGTACTCGTCCTGCAACCGGACAGCGGTCGTCCTCTCGCTCTGCTCGAAGGAGGCAGTTTGACCGCCATCCGCACCGGCGCGGGGAGCGGCGCGGCGATCGACCTCCTGGCACGCGCCGAGAGCCGCGTCGTTGCCATCTTCGGCGCGGGAACGCAGGGGCGCACACAACTTGAAGCCGCCTGCACCGTCCGGCGCATTGAGACCGCCTGGGTCTATGACCCGAACCGTGAGCGCGCCCAGGCATTCGTCGCCGAAATGGCCGGGCGAGGACCCGTCCCTCGCGACCTGCGCATCGCCGAGAGTCCTTCCCAGGCTCTCACCGAAGCAGACATCATTTGCACGGCAACGACCTCCTCCACCCCCGTCTTCGACGACGCCGACCTGAAACCCGGAGCGCACATCAGCGCCATCGGCGCCTACACGCCGGAAATGCAGGAAATCCCCGCCGCGACCGTCACACGCGCCCGGGTCGTGGTCGATTCGCGGCAGGCCGTCCTTGCCGAGGCCGGGGACCTGATCCAGCCCATGCAACAGGGCCTCTTCGATGAAAGTCACATCTACGCCGAACTGGGCGAGATCGTCCTGGGGAGGAAAGCCGGTCGCCAATCGCCGGAGGAGATCACCCTCTTCAAGTCGGTCGGTGTGGCCGTGCAGGATGCGTTCGCCGCTCAGGTGGCACTGCGCAATGCTGATACAATGGGAATAGGGCAGGTAGTTTCATGGTAAAGCAAACAAGCGCAGGAGGCGATAGATGCCGCCGAAGCCATCATCCGATTCTGTGAAAGTGCTCTATCTGGATCGTGAGGCTCTGCTGAAGCACTTGTGCGAGATCGCCAGGCACATCAAAACTCATCATCCCGAAGTGCGTTCAATCTCTCTCTTTGGTTCGCTGGCACGTGGAGATTACACTGCCATCAGCGACGTAGATATCCTCATCACTCTGCACCGTAGCAGAGAAAATGATCCGCACCAACGCATTCTCACTTTCCTTCCTTATTGATCTCGATCGCGGTGTGGACCTTCTTGTCTACACGCAAGAGGAAGTGGAGCGCCGTCTGCGCGAAGGAGACCCGTTCTTGCAACGCATCCGGCGCGAAGGCATTGAGATTGCATGAACTCGATCCGGATTGAAATCCCACATCAGGAGACCCACCATGACACTTCCCAACTCAGCCGAAATCGTCATCGTCGGCGGCGGCGTGATGGGCGCCAGCACGCTCTACCATCTCGCCGCGCGCGGCCAGAAGGACGTCCTCCTTCTTGAAAAGGAGGAATTTTTTGGACAGGGCGCCACCGGTCGCTGCGCGGGTGGCGTACGCTATCAGTTCTCCACCGAGGTCAACATCCGTCTCTCTCTCGAAAGCCTGCCTATGCTGGAGCGCTTCAAAGAGGAGATCGGCCAGGACGTGGACTACCGCCAGTGCGGCTATCTCATCGTCCTGACGAACGAGAAGGATGTGGCCACCTTCCGCCACAACGTCGAATTGCAACACCGCCTCGGCGTGCAAACGGAATGGCTGGATGGGGATGAGGTACGCCGCCGCCTGCCCATGATGCGTTTCGAAGACGCCCTGGCCGCCACCTTCCATGCCAAAGACGGCCTGGTGGACCCAAACAGCGTGGTCATGGGATACATCGGTGCCGCGCAACGTCTCGGCGCCCGCGCTCTGACCGAGGTCGAGGTCACCGGCCTGAAGGTGGAGGGCGGTCGCATCGCAGGCGTGGAGACCACGAAGGGTTTCGTCGCCACGCGGACGGTGGTCAACGCCGCGGGGCCCTGGGCAGGTCTGATCGGCGAGATGGCCGGGGTGCACATCCCCATCACCCCCATCCGCCGACAGATGTTCACCACCACTCCGCTGCCGGAAATCCCCGCCGATTTCCCTTTCGTGATCGACTTTGCCCAGTCGCTCTACTTCCATCGCGAGGGCGAGGGACTGCTTATCGGCATGTCCAACCCGAATGAAAAGCCCGGCTTCGATCAAAGCGTGGACGAGGAATGGGAACTGGTCAACCTGGAGGCCGCCATTGCTCGCATGCCGCTCCTGGAGAAAGCCGGGTTGGTCTCCCACTGGGCCGGCCTGTATGAGGTCACGCCGGACGCCCACCCCATCTTCGGTGCCACGCCGGTCGAGGGGTTCTACATCGTCGCCGGATTCTCCGGGCATGGCTTCATGCACGGTCCCATCGCCGGAAAGTTGATGGCCGAAATCCTCCTCGATGGCAAAGCGCACACAGTGGACGTTTCCATGCTCGACCTGGCGCGCTTCGATGAGGGACGCCTGATCGAGGAGTACAACGTCGTATAACACAAAGCGAGAGAATACCCCCCTCTCGCTCCCCGGCCACAGGTTTCACAGATAATCCGTGCCCATCCGTGCAATCTGTGGCAAAACAACCATCCGTGCCCATCCGTGTAATCGGTGGCAAAACAAAAAACCCGTGCCCATCCGTGTCAATCGGTGGCAAAATAACCATCCGTGCCAATCTGTAGCGAAACACTTCCATGCCCACCGCAGAAATCATCACCATCGGCACCGAGATTCTGCTCGGTGAAATCGTAGATACCAACACGCGCTATCTGGCACGCACCCTGCGCGACCTCGGCATTGACCTTTATCGCACCACAACCATCGGCGATAACATCGCCCGCATCGCGGAGACGTTACGCGCCGCGATGGATCGCGCGCAGATCATTCTCACAACGGGTGGCCTCGGCCCGACGGTGGACGACCCCACCCGCGAGGCCGTCGCCCGCGCCCTGGGCGTGGCCCTCGAATATCATCCCGAACTCTGGGAGCAAATCACCGCCCGCGTCAGCCGTTATGGACGCTCCCCCACCAAAAACCAGAAACGGCAGGCTTACCTCCCCAAAGGTGCTATTCCCATTCCCAACCCGGTAGGCACCGCACCCGGTTTCATCGCAAAATTCTCCCCGCCCTCTCGGCGTGAGGAGGGGACAGTAGAGGGCGTCGTCATCGCCCTCCCCGGCGTGCCGCGCGAGATGGAATACCTCTTCGAGCACACCGTCATCCCTTATTTACAACAACATTTTGCATTGCACCACGTCATCAAAGTCCGCACGTTGCACACCGCCGGCGTGGGCGAAAGTTGGATTGACGAGCGCATCGGCGACCTGGAAAACCTGGCCAACCCCACCGTCGGGCTGGCAGCACACGCCGGTATCGTGGACGTGCGCATCACGGCCAAAGCAGAGAACGAGGCCGAGGCACGCCGCATGATCGCCGAAATCGAGACACTGGTTCGGGAACGCCTGGGAACCGTCCTCTTCGGTGCAGACGACGAGACCCTCGAGGAAGTGACCCTGCGCTCCCTGGCCCGGCGCGGCTGGAATCTCGCCGCCCTGGAATCCGGCCTGGAGGGCGCTCTGGCACGCCGCCTGAGACCCCTGGGGGTGCCGGTGGAGGAAGTCTCGCCGGAGGAAAGCGCGCTGGCTCCGGCGTTGGAGGCGCTCCGGGAGCGGCATCAGGCCTCGGTCGCGTTGGGAATCGTGTTCCGTCCAGGGGAGGAACTGCTCATCGAGCAAGGTCTGCTCACGCCACAGGGGACGCAGACCAGACGTCTCACCTATGGCGGCCACCCGCGCAACGTCCCTCGCTGGGCGGTCAACACGGCGCTGGACTGGTTGCGCCATACGGCGGAGGAGGAATGAGAATCTCTCGAGGTGCCCGGGCATTCATCACCGGTATCTGGGCAGTGAACTTGTTTGCTCTAACCGGCCTGGCCGCCTTCGCTTTGACTCGCGTCCGCATCGCCGCGCCCGAGCCCGCACATACCCCAACGACGGACGCGCCGCAGGTCGCCCGCTTCACCCCCACGCCCTGGCCAACCGTCTATTACCTCCCCACTCACACCCCCAACCCTCACGCCACGCCCATTGAAGTCCCCACCTGGACGCCGTTCGTCGTCCCCACCGGGGAACGTCCCATCACCATCGGCTACTCGGTCTCCGGCAGGCCGCTGGAGGTCTACGTCTTCGGGAACGGCGAGACGGAAAAGATGATCGTCGCCGGCATTCACGGCGGGAACGAATGGAATACCATCGCCCTGGCGGACGAACTGATCCTCTACCTGAGCGAACACCCGGAGACCGTCCCTCCGGACGTGACCCTCTACATCTTGCGCAACCTGAACCCGGACGGGGAGGCGCGCGCCCACGGCATCGAAGGTCGCGTGAACGACCACGGCGTGGACCTGAAC
>RFJH01000171.1 GCA_003694975.1 Anaerolineae bacterium
GGCGCGCACTTTGAGCGGCAGGCCGAACAGGTGGATGAAGCCCTCCGCGTCGGACTGGTCGTACACGTCGTCCTGGCCAAAGGTGGCGAAGTCCTCGCGATACAGGCTGAAGGGCGATTTGCGCCCGACGGGGATGATGTTACCTTTGTACAGTTTCAGACGCACCGTGCCGGTGACCGGGCCCTGCGTGGCGTCCACGAAGGCATCCAGTGCCTCTTTGAGCGGCGAGAACCACATACCATCGTAGACCAGTTGGGCGTACTTGAGGGCGACCATGTCCTTGAACTGGATGGTGGCGCGGTCGAGCACCAGGGATTCGAGTTCCTTGTGGGCGGCCATCAGGATGGTGCCGCCGGGGGTCTCGTAGACGCCGTGGGATTTCATCCCCACCAGGCGGCTCTCCACCAGGTCGGCGCGACCGATGCCGTTGACGCCGCCGATGATGTTCAGTTGTTGGATGAGTTGGTAGGGCGAGAGCGCCTGGCCGTTCAGTTTGACCGGCGTGCCGGACTCGAATTCGATTTCGATGTACTCCGGTCGATCGGGGGCATCTTCGGGGGAAGCGGTCAGTTGGTACATCGCCTCTTCAGGCTCGACCCAGGTCTCTTCCAGGGGGCCGCCTTCATGCGAGATATGCCACAGGTTGCGGTCGCGGCTGTAGATGGATTTCAGGGTGTTGGGGACGGGGATGTCCCGCTCGGCGGCGTATTTCAGGGCGTCCTCGCGGGAGCGGATCTCCCATTCCCGCCACGGCGCGATGACCTTCAGACGCGGGTCGAGCGCCATGACGGTCAGTTCGAAGCGCACCTGGTCGTTGCCCTTGCCGGTCGCGCCGTGGGCGACCGCGTCCGCGCCGACCTCGTGGGCCACGTCCACCAGGTGCTTGGCGATCAGCGGGCGGGCGACCGAGGTGCCGAGGAGGTACTTGCGCTCGTAGACTGCGCCGGAACGCAGCAGTGGGAAGAGGTACTCGGAGGCGAACTCTTCCTTGAGATCGCGTATGACGAGTTGACTGGCGCCGCTGGCGATGGCCTTTTCCTCCAGGCCGTCCAGTTCCTCGCCCTGGCCGACATCGGCGGTGAAGCAGACCACCTCGCAACCGTAGTTCTCGCGCAACCACGGCACGATGACCGAGGTATCCAGCCCGCCGGAATAGGCCAGCACGACTTTCTTGATTTTGGGTTTGGGGGTCATTTTTCTGCACACGCTCCTTTCTCTGGGGCTTGTCTTTTGGGGAAGACGGGAAATGAAAAAGAGCCCTCCCCGAAGGGAAGGCTCTTTGGGTGAACCGAAACCGGTTGCCGATTTACCGTGTCGTGATGCCCTTGCCCGTCCACGCGCAACCAGCCGTCCCTTCGGGTGAAGGTCGGCTGCTACGACGGGAGCGGGTCACAAAGGGCAGTTCAAGCATGTTGGGCGTGTTTTTATCACAAAGTAGCGCGTTCGTCAAGGGCCGCGCTGCAAAAAACGCCGGGCAGGAGACCGGCGGCACCCGAAGACACTCCCTTACCGTTGCTTCCTCTCGGACCTGGCGGGGTTCGGAAGGCTCCGCCGCGCCGGGCCTGCCCGACAGGGTTAAGATACCCCAATCGAGGGGATGTGTCAAACGATTGGGATGAGGGTGTGCGCCGGCGCGGGGCCTTTCATTTGAGCACGTCTTCGATGATCTCCCACGCGTAGCGGGCGACGAGCGCCTCCACCTGGCGGTCGGTGCTATCCGGCAGCATGGGAGGGGGAGCGTTGAAGTCGTAGGTTTGATTGGGCGGCTCGTCGTTCAGGCGCACCCAGGGGACTCCCCCCTCTACGGCGTTGTTCACCATCAGAAGAGCGTGGTAGACATCCGGCTGGACGTGGTCTTTCTGGGACTGGATGCGCTGGTAGGGCACGCGCACCTGACCGATGAACGTCGCCGCCTCGCGCTGCGCCCAGAAGGCCTCGTCATCGCAGGAGGCGACGTCCTTCAAGTGGCCAAGGTGGTCGCTATCGCAGCCGCCCGTGTCGTCGCGGTTGGCGGGGCCTTCCCAATCGATCAGGAAGCGCACCGGCAGGTCGGGGTAACGCGCCAGCGCGCCGCTGCCCATCGTGATGCCGTAGGAAAAGGTCGCCAGAGCGATGAGGTCGGGGTCTACGCCCTCCTGGGTGACGGCGGAGCGGACGACCTCCGCCAGCCCGTCCTGCTGGATGAAGCCGCCGTAATCCTCCTCGCCCTCGCTCGCCCCGCGCCCATCGGGGTCGAAGGCAATCACGGTGAACCCCTGTTCAGCGAGGCGTAGCGCCTGTTCCGGCTTCGTGATCCCGTTCCCGCCCGGGACGAGGATCAGGGTCGGCAGAGGGCGACCGTCCCAGTCCGGGGGATGGTAGATGCGCACGGACAGGCGCGCGCCGCCGGTCGGGTTCGTGACCGTGTACGTCGCGGTCGTGTCACCTGGCCGGGGACGGAGTGCGGTCGGGGGCGCGGAGGTCGCGAGCGGAGCGGTCGTCCCCGCGCAGTCCTGTGGACAGTTCATGCCGTTCTCCGGCCCATCGCATACGCCGTCGCCGCAGTACTTCGCGGGGTGGGGAGGGGCGGTGGGCGTCGTGGAGGCGGGCGAGGGCAGCGTACAGGCGCCCAGCAGGATAGACAAACTCAAGAGAAGAACCGTGCGGCGTGTGGTCATGAATGTGCTCTCCGGTGGGGAAGGGTTGGGGTATGTCGAGAAGTATAGCACGCCCAAAATAGATTACAATACCTTTGATGCACCTGATTCTGACCCACGAACAGGCCGATTTCGACGCCCTGGCCTCCCTCTACGGCGCGTACCTGCTGGACGAGCGTGCGCGGCCCATCCTGCCGCGCCGTATGAACCGCAACGTGCGCGCCTTCGTCACCCTCTACGGCGCGGAGTTCCCCTTCGTGGAGCCGGACGATTTGCCGCGCGAGCGCGTCACGTGGGTCACGCTGGTGGATACGCAATCCCTCGTCACCGTCAAGGGCATGGGAAAGAGGACGCGCGTCCGCGTGCTGGATCACCATCCCCGCCGCGCCGACCTGCCCGAGGAGTGGCAGGTCACCTGTGAAGAAGTCGGGGCGACCACCACGTTGCTGGTCGAGGCCTGGCAGGAGCGCAACGGCCACCTCTCGACCGTGCAGGCCACTCTCCTTCTGCTGGGTATCTACGAGGACACCGGATCGCTCACCTACGCCAGCACCACGCCGCGCGATGTGCGCGCCGCGGCCTATCTTCTGGAGTGCGGGGCCAGTTTGAAGATTGCGGCGAATTTCCTCAACCCGCCTCTCTCACCTGCCCAGCGCCGCGTCTACGACCGTCTGGTTGCCCATGCCAGGACGTACGACGTTCATGGTCATCGCGTCGTGGTGACCTGCGGCGATGCTACCGGCATGGACGAGGAGATTTCCTCCCTGGCGCACAAACTGCGCGACCACTTCGACCCGGATGCCCTCTTCGTGCTGGTCGCCACCGACGAGGGCGTGCGCCTGGTGGCGCGTTCCACCAGCGATGAGATTGATGTCGCCGCCGTAGCCGCCCACTTTGGCGGCGGAGGGCACGACCGCGCCGCAGCAGCCCTGATTCGCCCGCCGGACGAGGAGGAGAACCGGGAGAAGGGAGCACTTCAGGCATTCCTGAGCGAGCAGTGCCGCCGATTGGTGGACGTCCTGCCGCGCTTTGTGCGTCCCTCGATCACCGTGGCGCAGATTATGTCGCATGACCCTCAGGTGCTCTCCCCGGAGACCCCGGCGGAGGAGGCCGCGAAGCGAATGCAACGCTATGGCTACGAGGGTTTCCCCGTCGTGCGGGATGGACGCGTCATCGGCCTCCTCACGCGCCGCGCCGTAGACCGCGCCCTCGCCCACAAACTCAACCTGACCGCCGCCAGTCTGATGGAGGCCGGTGAAGTCACCGTCCGGCCACAAGATTCCCTGCAAACGCTTCAGGCGCGCATGACTGAGAGCGGCTGGGGACAGATCCCGGTCGTGGATCCACAGAGCGGGCATGTGATCGGCATTGTCACCCGCACCGACCTCCTCAAGACCCTCGCCCCTCCCGATCACCGCCCCGGCTACCGCGACCTGGCGGAGCGCCTGGAAGAGGCCCTCCCGCCCTCTCACTTCGCCCTGATACGTGCCGTCGCGGAGGAGGGAGAGCGGCAGCAGATGGCGGTCTACGTCGTCGGCGGATTCGTGCGTGACCTGCTTCTGGAGCGCCCCGGCCTGGATTTCGATATCGTCGTCGAAGGGGATGCCATCGCCCTGGCGCGCGCCCTGGCGCGGCGTTACGGCGGGCGCGTCACCACCCATCGTCGCTTTGGGACGGCGAAGTGGTTCCTCCCCCGAAGTCCCTTTGGCCTCCGGCCGGACGACCTGCAAACCCTCGACCTGATCTCCGCCCGCACCGAGTTCTACGAGCGCCCCAGCGCTCTGCCCACCGTGGAGCGCGGGAGCATCAAACTCGACCTCCATCGCCGCGACTTCACCATCAACACCCTCGCCATCCGCCTGGACGGGCGTCACTTTGGCAAACTCTACGATTACTGGGGCGGTCTGAGCGACCTGGAGCGCGGCCTGGTGCGCGTCCTGCACTCGCTTTCCTTCATTGACGACCCCACGCGCATGTTGCGCGCCGTGCGTTACGAGCAGCGCTACGACTTCCGCATCGAGGAACGCACTCTGCAATTGATGGACGGCGCGCGCCCCCTCCTGGCGCGTCTCAGCGGTGACCGCGTGCGTCACGAACTCGACCTCATCCTGGACGAACCCCGCGCCCCGCAGATGCTCGCCCGCCTGGCCGAACTCGACTTATTGAAGGCTATCCATCCCGACCTGCCCTGGGACGAGTCCCTGCGCGCTCTCCTGCAAAAAGGGCTGGACGCCTCGCCCCCGGACGAGTTCGGTTCGCTCCCGGACCTGAGCGGGGTCCCGCGCCGACGCGCGCTGGGCTACCTCCTGTGGCTCTCCGGCCTGGCCCCGGAGCGCCTGCGCGAGGTGGGCCGCCGACTGCGTTTCGTCGCGCCGCTGCTCAAGGCGCTTATCGCGGCTGCGACGGCGCGCGCCGCGTTTCCCACGCTGGCAGGTGCACCTCCGAGCGCCTGGACGGCGCGCCTGGACGAAGTCCCTCCGCTGGCAGTTTATGCCCTTTGGCTCGCGGCGACCGATGAGGCGGCGCGCACCGCCTTGCATCAGTACCTGTCTCGCTGGCGTTTCGTCTCCCCGCGCACGGACGGGCACGTCCTGCGGGCGCGCGGTCTGCCGCCGGGGCCGATCTATCGCCGCATTCTGAGTCGACTGCGCCGCGCCTGGCTGGATGGCGAGGTCCACACTGAAGAAGAAGAGCAAGCCCTCCTGGAGCAGTTGCTTCGCGATCTGACCTGATCTATAATAAGGGCGGTAGAGAAGAGAAGTGAGGAGAAAATGGGGCGTCAGGGCGATTCGCCCGAGTCGGTCGGTGCCGATTCGGGTGCTCATCAAAAGGCATTGCCTTATCGTCTGCGAGGGAAATTTCTTTCTGCGGGCGAGGAGGCGTTGTGTCGCCTCTTGCAACGTATCGCGGGGGAGCGTTTTCTCATCTGCCCCAAAGTCGCGTTGACCGAACTGGTCACCGTGGCGCGTCCCAATGAGAACGTCCACTTCTACAATAAAATCTTCCGCAAGAGCGTTGATTTTCTTCTGCTCAGCCGTCGCACGATGAAGCCGGTGATGGGCGTGCAACTGGTCACGCCGGGAGAGAAGGGGCCACGCCCTGGGGAACGTTTCCTGCAAGAGGTGTTCTCGGCGATTGGCCTCCCCCTGGTCTCGATTCCCATCGCCGAGCGCTATTCGCTCGAAGAGATCCTGCCTCTCTTTCGCCTGGCGCTGGTGAAAGTGCAATCCTCCCCTCCCCGCGACAAGGATGCGGATTTCGCCCCCTTGTGCCCGAAGTGTGGCATTACGATGGTGCTGCGCGTTGTGCGCGAAGGTCCTCGCGCCGGCACGAAGTACTACGGCTGCATGAACTACCCGCGTTGCAAGGAGACCTTGCCGCTGCCCTCGTAGGCACACTCCAGCAGAGACGACTGTCACCTGTAGTGCCGCGCCAGTTCGGAGGCGTAGCGCACCCCTACCTTCTCGCGGTTGGCCTCCAGCCAGTCGGAGAGGCGTGTCTTCCCACGCGGCGGCTCGGATGAGACCAGGAGGTTGCTCATCAGGCCGTCCAGTTCCTCGCGGGTCAGCAGCACGTCGCCGACCAGGGCGCTCAGCAGGCGCGCCGTCCACAGCGTCAGGCGGGGTGGCAGGTGCACCAGGCGCGCCGGACGCCCGATCTTCTCCGCGATCAGGCGTACCAGGCCTTCGAAGGTGAAGGTCTCCGGGCCGACGGCATCGGCGGTGATGTTCTCGCTCTGCGCGCCCGCCTCCACGGCGAGGGCGGCGAAGTCGTCTACAAAGATGGGTTGCAGGCGGTAATCTCCCTTGCCGGGGATGACGAAGAAGGGCGCACGGCGCAGAAGAAAGGCGATGTTGTTGATCAGGATGTCTTCCGCGCCGAAGAGCACCGTCGGGCGCAGGATGGCGTAACTCAAGCGTGAGGCGCGGATACTCTCTTCCAGTTCGGCCTTGCCGCGAAAATAGGGGAGGGGCGAATCCAAACTGGGGTTGGTGATGCTGGTGTGCACGATGCGACGCACCCCGGCGGTTTCCGCGGCGCGGAGCAGAGTCTTCGTGTTGCGCACCGCTCTCTCGAAGGTGGTTGTGCCATAGTTGAACCGCACCCAGTACGTGTTGTAGAGCGCGGTCACGCCGCGCAGGGTGTCGGTCAGGGCGTCTTCGTCATCGAAGTGGAAGGGGAAGGCGCGCACCCGACCGTCGAAGGGGTCGGGGCGGTTGGGATGACCGGTCAGGGTGATGACCTCGTACCCCTGTTCGAGCAGGCGGCGGGTGATGTACTTGCCGGTGTAGCCGAAGGCGCCGGTGACGGCGACTCGTTCGCTCATTGTTCCTCCACAGGTCAGGGGGTTGGATGCAGGGCCCGGAGCAGGTCTGCGCCGCGCAGGCCTTCGCGAAGCGCCTGTTCCGCCTGCGTGATGGCGAAGCGAAGTTGCCGGGCCTCGCCTGTGGCCTGAAAGGTGATGCTGACGTAGCCCGGATTCGGGCCGGGGGTCTGGTCGGTCGGGAAGCGTCCCAGAGCGGTCAGGACGCGTTCCAGGAGGTCGCCCAGGCGGGCTTCGTCTTGCAGGCTCTCGACCTCCAGCATGACGTAGAAATCGGTCTGCCTGGTGGCGAAGTAGACCGGGTTGCCGTCCTCGTCCAGGCAATCCTCGCCGTAGGCCACGGCGCGCGCCGTGAGACGGGGCACATCAAGCCCTTGCAAGGCCTCTTCGAGTTGGGCGCTGAGTTCCGGCAGTTCGCGCCTCGCCCAGACGAAGGCGCAGGGAGGGGTTTCTTCGGGCGGCGGCGTCTCCAAAGCGGGCGCGTTTGCCGGGGGTTGTTCCGGTTCTTCAATGGCCCGGCTCGTGGCAGATGCGGCGGGTGCGCACGCGGCGAGGAGGAGCGCGAGGAGCAGGCTGAGCAGAAGGGATTTTCTGAGCATGGGGACCTCTCTGTCCGAGGTGACCGTCACCTTATGTTTATTCCGCCAGGACGATGATGCGGTCCTCCGGCGTGAAGACCACCTCGTGCGCTTTGTTCGGGTTGATGTGCACGCCGTAGGATTTCCCCGCATCGTCGTGCTCGCTCGCCAGACGGTAGCCGATGGCCGTCTCGCCGCGACGACGGGCGGCCTCAACCAGCGTGTAGCCGTTCACCGGTTGGCCGGTCAGCACGTAATCGGCGATGGGTTTGAGATAGATTTCCGAGCCTTTGGGGTCGAAGATGGTGAAGAAAACGGCATAGAGATCGGGGTTTTCTGCCAGTTGTGCCATCATCAGGCTGATGAGGTGATCGCTGACGATGAAATCATCCACGTTGGTCACCTCGGCCAGTTGGCGGTTGCGCAGATCGAGCATCTCGCTGACGATGGAGAACGTGGTCTTCTGGTGTTCGGCGATATCGCGCAGATGGAGGAGGGTGACCAGCGTCCTGGCATCGGCTTCTTGCACAGGAAGGCCCTCGTAACTCAGCACGATGATGTGGTCGAATTCGGCGGGACGGAGGGAATCCAGGGTATGGCGGTCGGTTGTGTCGCCGCGCCGGAAGGCGAGGTGCTGGTGGCGCAGATCGCGCTCGCAATGGCGGATTTCGGCTTCCAGGTCGGCATCGGCCATGACGAGCACTTGAGACCCCGTGGCGACGTAACTATCCAGTTCGCGAATGACGGTGGCGAGGCAGGGGTTCCAGCCCAGGATGAGGGCCTTCTCCGGCACGGGGCGGGGAGTCCGCCGATCGGAGCGGATCAGGCTCACGTCCACGCGCGCTGCGCCGTGTCCATCGGGGATGACGGTATCATCGTCGGCGGAGATGGCGAAGAGGCGGTCGCCGCGCTCGATAAGGGTCTCCATCGGCGGGTTGACCAGGACGCGCCCGTCCCTTTTGCGCAGGCCGATGAGGGTGGAGGTCTCGTAGGCCAACAGGGCTTCGCCATAGGTCTTGCCTACCAGGGAGGGTTCTTCTTGCAGGTAAATCTCGTCGCCTTCGAAGTTCAGCAGTTCGGTGTAGACCACAGAGAGGCCGGATTGGCGCGCCGTTTGGGCCATGATGCGTGCGATCAGGTCGTTGCCCAGCACCGGATGGATGAGGTCGTTTTTGCCCAGCAGGCGAATGACGTCCATGTTTTGGGCGTCATGAATCTGGGTGACGATGTGATAGGGTTCTGAGCGGCGATTGGGGCTGTTGGTCAGCGCCAGGGCGCTTTTGACGACGTAAGCGTCCGGGTCGTCGCTTTGTGGGGGGAGGATGATGAAGGCGCGCGCGTGGTGGGGGTTGACGATTTCCAGGTCGTTGACCTCAATCGGACTGCCGCTGCGGACGATGATGCGCGTCTTGCCGCGCCGTTCGACGCGCTCGCGGATTTGGTCTTCCATGTGGACTTTATCCTCATCGGCCATCACGACAATGCGCGCCCGAGGTCGATTCTCGTTGGCAATCATCAGTTCAGAGAGGATGGTGAAGATCTGCGGCGACCAACCCAGGATGACGATGTGTCCTTCTTCCAACACATGGGAGCGCCCTTTGCGCAGTCGTTCCAGTTGCTGATCGAGTTCACTGCTGAGGACGCCGATCAGGGCGCTGACGATGAAAATGCCTCCTACGGTGACGAAGAACATCGCTCCCAGGAAGAGCGCCGGGCCCTCGTCTCCGGCGACCGTGCCCGGGTCTATGGCGTGCATCAAACTCTGCCACAGGCGCGCCGCGAAGGGCTTTTGGTCCGGCGCGAGGTGGCCGAGGTAAACGACGAGCGCTGTGAGGACGACCAGGGCCAGGGTCGCTGCCGTGAGTACGATGACCAGGGCGGGCGTGCCGTAGGACATAATCTCGTCACGCCAGTACTGGAGGCGTTGCCACAGGGTCGGTTTCCTGCTCATGGGGTCTCCTCTCCGGGCGGGTGAGGAAATTATAGGGGCTTTTTCCCTCCCTGCCAACCGCTCGGCGGCTGAGGTGGGCGCGCAGAACTCGTCAGAGCGTGCCGTAGTTTGGGTGTGCGGCGACGTGTCGCCCGCACTGAACATGATCGAAGTACCGCTTTCCGTTTACCTGCCCCCATTTTGTCAGGCTTCTTGAAAGAAGGGGCACCCGGCGGGAGGGACCCGTCGGGCGCCGGCAAAGGAATTGGCCCTCTGATGGGAGGGTTACTTCAACGTGTGCAGGAAGGAAATCACCTGCCAGATTTGCTCCTCGGAGAGCGTGCCTTTCCAGGGGACCATGGCGGTTCCGCTCACGCCTTCGCTGATGCGCCAGAAGAGGAAATCGTCATCGGCGGTGGCGGCGAGTTCCTGGAGGTTGGCCGGCGCGGGGTCGAGGGAGGCTGCGGCCGGCCCATCGCCCAGACCCGTATCGCCGTGGCAGGAAGCGCAGTACGTCGTATAGACTTCTTGTCCCTGCGCGGCGGCGTCGGGACCAAGGGGGTTGGTCTTTCCGGCATACTGCGCCGGGACTTCCTCCATTTCGCCCTCCTCGGCAACTTTCCCTCCGCCGCTGCTGCAAGCGGATAGCACGAGGGTGAAGATGAGAAGCAGAGCGAAGAACACGAGATGCTTTTTCATGCGTTACTCCTTTCTAGTGGATAGAAGTGACCAGGAGGGGGGTTGTTTCACCCTTCACAATTTATTTTAACGTCATCAAGAAGGCAATCAAGTCGTCAATTTGTTCGTCGGTCAGGATTTCCCCCAGGTTTTGTACCATTTGTCCTTTGGGAAATCCCGGCACGACGTAAGCATCGGGGTCCAGGATGGATTGGCGCAGATACTCCTCAGCGCTCATGCCCGGCACGCGCGTCGCAGCGCGAGTGGCGATCCCGGCCAGAGATGGTCCGACACCTACCTCCCCTGGTTCCAGGGAATGGCAGATTCGGCAACCGGCATTGGTGCCCATAGTCGCTTCGTAATACAATTTCCGACCGGCCAGCGGGTCTCCCTGCAGGTGAACATCGTGGTAGTTCAGATTCACAATCTGCCGGGGCAGGAGGGTGATCGTGCGCTCGAAGAGCACCTGGCTATCTTCCTCTCCAGGCCCGTCGAAGAGTACAAGGCGGATGTGATGCTCGCCTGCCGGCAGGGTCACCTGATTGAAGATATAAGCAGCGCGCTCCGGGTCGCTGCCGCGCTGGGGGTATGTCTCGTCCAGGCTCATGTCGCCGTCCACCTCCAGCACGATGCGGCTGGGATGGTCGAGGGAGGGGTTCGGTGCACGCGGCTGAGGGATATCGCGTATGGGATATCCGCTGCGGTGGACCAGAGCGATGGAGAGCGTGGCCTGCTCGCTTCCCGGTAGAACGACGTTTTGCTTCCCCAGCCAGAACTGGAAGGCCAGCATGATGGTGGAAAGCAAGGCAAGGACCAGCAAGGCACGCCCATGCTGCCCGGTGAGGCGGAAACCGTACGCTGTGGCCTTCTCTGTTTCCGTGGTCCGCGAGAGAGTGGGGCTTGTGCCCGGTGCAACCCAATGCAGCATCACGTCGCCCTGGAAGGCGGGTTTCAGTTTGGGAAGTCGCTCACCGAGCATCCGCTCTTGTGTCCACAGATTGCCTTCGCGGTTGGCGCAATCCTCCGGCGGACAGCCGAGAAAGTGCACCGTCTCTGCTCCTGCCTGCAAGACCTGCGCGGTCAGGTTGGGATGGACCATGGCCGTGCAGGAAAGGGGAACAACGAGTGCTCCTTCCTCTTCCAGGGAGGTTGCGCCGCTCATGACATGGCGTTCGCAAGCGAAGACCACTTTCTTCGGCTTCGTCGCGCGCACGCGCGCTAGGGTGGTATTCCACAACGGTTCGATGGGCAGGCCGTCCAGACTCAAAGCATATTCCGGGCAACTGCCCACGCACACGCCGCAGCCGACGCACAGGTTTGGGGTCACGTGGGCTTCCCACTTTGCGCGCCGTCCGTCCGTGCGCGGGACCATCTGAATCGCCCGATAGGGACAGTCGCGTGAGCATAAGGTGCAACCGTCGCAGCGGCTCAGGTCCACGTGTACCGGGTCGGGGGTGCCTTTTCGCAACAACCAGGGAAGGAGGGCAAGCAAAAGGGTCAGGGTGACAAAGACGATCCAGAATGTAGCACGCCAATCGCTCAGGGTGGCCGGGAGGTAAAACAGGAAGAACCAGTCCAGTTGCGTCTGTTGCGGCAGGCGGGTGGGGTTGAAGGGAGATAGCATTCCCGCCGGGAAGAGCAAGGCGGCGGCCAGCAGGACGGCGATGATGATTTTCATCCAGTGGGACGGGGGAAGCCATTTCGCCCGGCTCAGGCGTTTCAGGTGCCACCACAGGAAGAGCCCCACAGCGGCGGAGAGGAGGAGGTGGGCTAACAGGAGGAAGAGCATGAAAAGCCAGCCCGTGCCGGCCCGCTCACCGACCAGGAACTGAAGCACGAACGCCTTTCCGGCGTTGAAGCGTTGCAGGGCGCTTACCAGGATTTGCGTCAGGACCTGGGCGCGCTCGTCCCAGATCAGCCAGTAGCCCGTCACGCCGATAAGCCAGAAGAGTATCGCCAGGCCGACCCCGGTGACCCAGGCCAGCCAGCGCGCGCCGCGAAAACGGTTCTGGAAGAACGTGCGCCAGGCGTGGAGCAACGCCGCGAGTACGGCGGCCTGCGATGCGTACCGATGCAGGGCGCGCACCACCCGTCCGATGGGGTTTGCCTCGATGCGCGAGACGGCTTCGTAAGAGAGCGTGAAGCCAAAGGGGTAGAACATTGTCAGATACACACCGGTCACCAGGATGACCAGGAGGAGGAACACGGTGATCGTTCCGGTGTGGTAGAAAGGGTTGAGACGTTCGTCCCCAATCAGGCGCGCCAGAAGACGCTCAATGTGCAGGGAGAGGCGTTCCGCACCGAGGAGCAGTCTCCGCGTCCACGCTCCCAGGCGTTTCTGCCAGTCCACAGCGGCGTTGCGTTGTGAAAGGAAATCCGGCAACGGTATTCGCTTCGACATATTCGACCTGCTGACAGAGAAAAGGGGGGGCGCTTTGAGAACGCCCCCCTCTTTGGTATGCGGTTGCTCTTGCCCGGTCTTACCAGACGCGGAAGCCGGGAGAGGTCAGGGACATGTTCTTGAGCAACTCGTACAGAGGTGGCCCATAGGCGAGCAGGATTAAGGCCACCGTACCGGCCAGCCACGGCGTCCAGCGGTCCAGCCAGAGGGGCGTTGCAGACACGGGCTGGAGCGACTCGGCCACCGGCACTTCGACCTGCTCCGCCTCCGAAGCCGTTTCTTTGCTCCAGGCGGTCGCTGCAAGCACGACGAAGTACAGCACGGCGCTGACCAGGAGGACGGCTCCGCCGAGGCCCACCTGAAGCAAGCGGCTGTTCCACTCCGGCGGCACGTAAGGGGCCAGGCCGAGTGGGGTGCGGCGCGGCGCTCCCAGCAGCCCCAGGACGTGCATGGCGTTGGAGAAGATAATCATCCCCACGAACCACAGCCAGGCCTGGATGCGCGCCACCTGGGGCTTCCATAGTTTCTTGCCTGTAAGGTACGGTACCAGCCAGTAGGTGATTCCCATGAAAGAAAGCGTGACCCCTGTCGCAACGGTCAGGTGGAGGTGCCCAGGCACCCAGGTGGTGTTGTGGATGACGAGGTTCACGTTGTATGCTGCGTTCGTCAGGCCGCCGATGCCGCCGAACATGAAGAGTATCCCCGCCAGCAGTTGGGCTGTGACGGAGGGGTCGTTCCACGGCAAGGCCAGAATCCAGCGGAACATCCCCTTGCCACCCCTCTGACGGGCACCGTATTCAAGGGAGGCGATCACGGTGAAAGCGGTCATCATGGATGGGAAGAAGACCGAGAAGGTCAGCACAGCGTGAATGAACTTCCAGGCCTGCGGCACGCCCGGGTCCACGTACTGGTGGTGGAAGCCCAGGGGGACAGAGAAGAGCAGGAAGAGCCAGAAGGCCAGGCGCGCCAGGGAATCGCTGAACATCTTTCCCCCGACCTGCTTGGGCAGGAGGGCATACCAGGAGATGTAGGCCGGCAGAAGCCAGAAATACACCAGGGGGTGGCCGGTGAACCAGAAATACGTGCGTGCCAGTTGGGCGTCCGTGCCCTCGATCAGCCCCAGCGCCCAGGGGATGAGCATGGTGAGCATCTCGGCGGCCACACCCAGGGTGGCGATTTGCCACATGACCATGGTCAGGATGGAGGCGAAGGCGATGAACGGCGTGCGCACACCGGCGTTCTCCTTACGCCAGGCCGTGTAGGTGAAGTAAAAGCCGTACCCCTCGATCCAACTGCCCACTACGACCAGGGTCAGGCCGACGTAGAAAGCCCAGTGCGCCTCCATCGGCGGATAAAAGGTGTAGAGCACACTGGCCTGATTGAGCAGGATGGGCACGGCGGCGACAAGCAACCCCACCACCATGACCCAGAAGCCCGCTTTGTTCAGGGTCGGGTAGCGCAATGGGCGCTTCAGGCCGTAGATGACCAGGAAGGTCAGGAAGCCGGTGATGAAAAATGTGGTCCAGACGAGGGCGTTCAGAACGGCGTGCAGGGTCAACCCCTGGTAGTACGATTGAATGACCGGCTTCATGTAGGGGTAAAGGTCGAGACCGGCGTGTTCGAACGTCTGAAGCGGCCCGAAAAGGGTGCCAATGGCCAACGCGATCAGGGCGATCAGCAAATGCCAGCCGACAAATTTCTTCTCTTGCGAAGACAAAGTATACGTTTCAGACATAGCAACCTCCCGTCCTAAGGCGTCACGATCACTTTGCCGCTCATCACGGCGTGCCCCGCGCCGCAGTACTCGGTGCAGATGAAGGGGTATGTGCCGGGTTCCTTGAACGTGACCGTCAATTTGGAAACCTGGCCGGGCAAGACCTGGAAATTGGCGTTGGTGTTCTGGATTTTGAAGCCGTGCTGCACATCGGCGCTGGTGACGTAGAAGGTCACGCGCGCCCCTACCGGCACGGTGATCTCGGCGGGCTGGAATTGCCAGATGCGTGCCAGAATGTACACATCGTATTTCTCACCCGGCACAATCTCACGCACCCC
>RFJH01000172.1 GCA_003694975.1 Anaerolineae bacterium
CACCAGAACACCGCAAAAAAGACCTGCGCATCCAGGGCCCCCCGCTGGGCGAAATGTGGCACGCCCTTTTCGGTCCCATCGGCTTTCTGCTCATCACCGCCTTTATGATTTCCTTTGGCATCACCAACTTCGAGGGCATCTTCCCCTACTACACACAAGAGCGCTTCGGCTACACGCCCCAAACCATCGGCCTGATCATGACCGTCGTTGGTCTGGTCTCTGCCATCGCCCAGGGCCTGTTGACCGGCATTGCCACCCGTGCCTTCGGCGATTCCAACGTCATCAAAGCCTCCCTCATCGGCAGCGCCATCGGCTTCCTGCTCATGCTGAGCGCGACCTCCCTGACCACCATCCTGCTCACCACCGCCTTCTTCGTGCTGAGCAATGCCATGCTCCGCCCGGCGACTTCGGCGTTAATCTCCAAACGCGCCACAAGTGGCCAGGGCATCGCCATGGGGCTGAACAACGCCTACATGAGCCTGGGTCGCGTCCTTGGCCCCATCTGGGCGGGAAATGTGATAGATATCAACCTCAGCCTCCCCTTCCTGAGCGGTGCAGTAATCATGTTCCTCGGCTTCATCGCCAGCCTCATCTACCTTCACAAAGAAGAGGTACCTGCCGGAGCAACCAGCCCTGAAACATCCAGCGCGGATTGATGCGAAGGCCGCGAAACCGGCAAATACTCACCACACAAACAAAAGGTCAACTCCCATAGAGTTGACCTTTTTCATTTCTTGCACAACGACGGATGGACGAAGTTCAGGCCTTGCCAGCCTCCCCGCCCTCCCCCAGCAACTTCGCAAACATCTCATCCGGCACACGCACGGCGACCACCTCGCCGCGCACGGTCACCTCGCCGTTCGCCACAATCCATTCCTCCACGACCACCTTCCGCCCCTTGACCTCTTTCACCCGTCCGCGCACCTCCAGTTGCACGCCGAGCGGCGTGGGCTTGAGATAGTCCACGTGCAACGACGCCGTCAGGAAGCGCAACGGGGGTTCGCTCCCCATCGGGCGGCCTTCGGCGCGATAAGCCGCTGCCGAAGCCGTCCCCGTGCCGTGACAATCGATCAACGAGGCCAGCAGGCCGCCATAGACGTATCCCGGTACGGCAATGTGATACGGCTGAGGGGTGAAATAAGCCACCGTCTCATCGCCATCCCAGAAACTGCGGATGTGATGGCCGTGTTCGTTCAGGCGGCCACAGCCATAACAATATGCTGTGTTATCGGGATAATAGTCTTGAAATGCTTTCTTGTCGTCCATAACAATGCTTCTCCGATGGTTTGTAAAACAAGTGCCGGGCAGTAATCACGCCCAATGCTCACGGTGAGGGCACCGTCATGGTGGGCGTCGGCGTAGGCATGGGAGTGGGCGAGCGCGTCGGGGTGGGTGAGAGCGTGGGGGTCGCCGTTGGCGCTTCCCCTTGCAAGAGGAACCGCCCCACCACTTTCCAGTCATGCCCGACGAAAATCTGCACCTCGTAATTACCGGGAAGCCATTCGTCCGCCGGAAGTTCGCAATCCGTATATCCCCAGCCGCCGGTGCCGCCATCCCAGGGTTTGGTCTCGCGGCAAACCAGGACGCCATCGCGATACCAGAGCGCCGTCCACTGTGCACCGGGGGTCATCTTGTCATAGGAAAAGACGCCGTACATATGGTGGATCGGATTCTGAAAGACGGTACGCGGGTTCACGGCATGTACACCGTCATACTGGGTGGAAAATTCCAGGGGGCTGAAGACCGCATCCGGGTTCGGGGTGACCACACTCTCGAAGAGCGCCTCGATCACCGGCGGGATGAACGGCGTGGAGGTCGGGGTCGGGGTATCGGTCACGGAGGGAGTGTTCGTAATGGTCGGGGTGAGAGTGATGGTCGGGGTCAGCGTGATGGTCGGAATCGGGGAGGGGGAAGGGGTCAGAGTAACGGTCGGCGTAGGCGGAAAATAGCGATAGGCGACCGGTTCTCCGTAGAGCGTCAACCCCACGCTCAAGGCCAAAAGGAACAGCGTCAGCCCGAGCAAACGCCAGCCTGTCACGATACGTTGCCGACGCAACCGGAAAAAAGACAGCCTGCGCCCCGCTTGAATAGAGCGTATGCCAAGCCAGGCGCTCAACACCGCTCCAAGAATGGAAAGAACAATCGCTGTGATGATACCCGCTCGAATGTCCATAAGTGCGATTATAGCACGCACGGCCTGCTCGAACGCATCAACCCGCCGAGAAGACTTCAACGCGGTTGCGACCGTTACGCTTGGCAGCATACAGGGCCTGATCCGCCTCAAACAACAGAGTCCTTAACCCCTCGGAGATCCGGCTTGCATCCGCGCAGAGGGCAACGCCAATGCTGATTGTGATGAGCACATTGATCTCGTCAATGCGAAACGGTTCCTGGCCAATTCGCACCCGAAGTCGCTCCGCGACGGCCAGCGCGGTTTCCGCGTCGGTCTGTGGCAGCAAAATGACGAACTCTTCCCCGCCAAATCGGGCAAGGACGTCCCTCTCACGCAGGTTGCCGGCCAGACGTTGAGAAAGGATCTGCAACACGCGATCCCCAACGGCGTGCCCGTAACGGTCGTTGACCGATTTGAAATGGTCCACGTCCAAAATCAAGACGGCAACATCCTGAGCTTCGCTGAGCACCTGCGAAGCGCGCACATCAAAATAGCGGCGGTTATAGACCTGCGTCAGCGGGTCAATTGTTGCCAGGTGCTGGAGTTGCGCACGGGCCTCGTTCAACTGGCTCAAGACGCGAAGGCGGACGGTCTCACCGACTCCTACCGCGACCGTCATCGTCATCAGGGAGGTCAACAGATCAATCAAGCGATCCAGCGCGCTGACCGAGAGCAATTCAATGGACTTGAGGGGTTCATCCCACACATACAACCCAACCACGCTGATCATGCAAATTATTCCCCACGCCACCCCTCCCCATCTGCCGGTGACCAGGGTAGCAACCAGCGGAGTGACCAGGAGCCAAACAATGCCAGACGAGGCGATACCACCACTGAACACCGCCATTCCGACCGTCGAATTGTAGGTAGCCAGAATGATGACGTGCGCCCAAAAGCGGGAACGAGCCCCCAACCGAACCGCTGCCAGGGTCAACAGGCACAGGATCAGGGAAACCACGTTCACCACCACCAGGGGGCGCGGATAGCCTCCCCAACCATAGAGCACCACGAAAAACGCCATAAACAAGGCTGCAACCAACGCCCCCCAGCGTAAATTCGTCTCCAGCGAGGTATCGTAGTTGACTGCTTTTCTTTTGGGCAAACTGCACACTCCAACTAAAAAGAAAGAGAACGGTACAAGAATGCCCCTATGTTTATATTATTACACCGATTCTCTCGTTCGACAACAGCGATAGGGGAGTTATTTCTCCTCCGCGTACACACCCAGGTGATTCGCCACCGGGCGCTCACGACCGGGGATGTTGTTATCAATCGGCGAATTGACCACCCGCGCGCCGAACGGTTCCTCAACCACCAGCGTGGACGAACCACCGCCATCGAGGTTCATCGCCATGTACGCGCCATAGGCGACCAGCAAATCGGCCAGTTCGGCCAGGGTCGCGCCGGCGCTGTAGAGGGGCTGACGGCCATCCACCACGACGATGATAAGGCGATCCGGGCCGAAGTCCACACCAATGGCTGTACGCGGCGCGGGGACGGTGTCATCCAACCCCTCGACCGGTTTTCCCTCAACAACGAGCATGTGGCTTCCGGAAATAGCGTTATAGACCTTCCCCTTGGGAGCACCGAACTGCGCCACATTGTCTTTCGAAATATAGAGCGTTGGCCCTTTTCCATCAGAATAGACTTTGCCGCGCGAGGCCGCAAAGCCGTTCGGACTGACCGGATCGCCAACGTGTGGGTAGTAATCCAGAAGAGAATTGGAGTACCAGGGATAGAAGCCATCGCCG
>RFJH01000173.1 GCA_003694975.1 Anaerolineae bacterium
ACATCTCCAGGCGGGAGTCGCCCGGTGTGCGGGCGATGACCTCGTCGAGAAACGACAGGTCTTCGCTTGTTTTGGGGATGACTTGGGGTGGGTCAAGCACGGTGGAATTGCTCATGGTGTCCTCTCTGCCTCGAACGAGTGAAACCCGGAAACGACCCAATGAAGGGCAAGGGGTTGCCCTTCATCTATAGTATGTGCACGTTTTCTACGGGAACGATAGTGCGGGTTATCACGCCTTTTTTGTGATAAATGTCACTAGATAGTGTTTTTTATCACAACACATTTGTCTGTACAAATATGTTTTCCGCAATGGTATAATTTCGTCATCGCCCGTAGATAGACGATCTGCGTCCATCCTTTTTGCGCTTCGTCCTATCTCGATGAAGGGTGATGCCCCTGTTTGTCTGTAAGCGTTTCTAGGAAGGTTCTGTGACCCTGCTGACCGGAACCCCCGCGAGAGTGGGTGTGTGTGAGGTGACCCCATGAAGACGGTGATTGCCGGCGCTCTGGGCGAGTGTGTCCATGTAGCAGGCGTATCGAGATTTCTGCGTCTGGCCGAACGGGCAGGCTGGCGGACGGTGTTCCTCGGGCCGGCGGTGCCCGTTGAGAAGGTATTGGAAGCGGCGCGTCGGGTGTTGGAAGAGGCCGGGGAGGGGGATGAGGTCCTGGTCGGAGTCTCGTACCGCCTGACTCCGGAGACGGGAGAACGCCTGTTAGGGCAATTTGCAGAGGAGGCCGCCGACCTTCATGAGGCAGGCGTCCGGTTTGCTTTTGGCGGTACGCCCCCTGTTGCGGAGCGAGCGGCGCGCCTGGGGTTTTTTGAGCGCGTCTTCGATGGCTCCGAAACGGCAGATGAGGTGCTGGCTTATTTGAAAGGGCAGGCCGTTCAGCCGACGGAGGCCGATTTCCCCCAGACGACGATTGAACGCATCCGTTGGAAGTCGCCTTATCCCATCCTGCGCCATCACTTTGGCCTGCCGACCATGGAGGCCACGCTGGCGGGGATCGAAAAGATCGCCGAGGCGGGCGCGCTGGATGTGATTTCTTTGGGCATTGACCAGGACGCGCAGGAGAACTTTTTCCATCCGGAGCGACAGGACCCGCGTCGGCGCGGGGCGGGCGGTGTGCCGGTGCGCAGCGCGGACGATTATCGCGCCCTTTATCGCGCCACGCGGCGCGGCAATTATCCTCTCCTGCGCACGTATTCCGGCACGGACGATTTCATTCGCCTGGCCGAGATGTATGTGGAGACGATTCACATCGCCTGGTGCGCCATCCCGATTTTCTGGTTCAACCGCATGGATGGGCGCGGCCCCTGGGACCTGGAAGGTTCCATCCGCGAGCATCAGAAGGTGATGGCGTGGTATGGGGAGCGGGGGATTCCGGTCGAGTTGAATGAGCCGCACCACTGGGGGATGCGCGATGCGCCGGATGTGATTTACGTCGTCTCGGCCTTTCTCTCCGCCTACAACGCGCGCGCTTTCGGCGTGAAGGACTATATCGCGCAGTTGATGTTCAACAGTCCGGCCGGCCTCTCGGATAAGATGGACCTGGCGAAGATGCTCGCCATCCTGGAGTTGATCGAGCCGCTCGCCGGGCCCGATTTCCGCATCTGGCGGCAGACGCGTACCGGTTTGCTCAGTTATCCGGTGGAGGAGAACGCCGCTCGCGCCCATCTGGCGACGAGCATCTACCTGCAAATGGCGCTACGACCTCACATCGTGCACATCGTCGGGCACACGGAGGCACATCACGCGGCGACGGCGGAGGACGTGATCACGGCCTCGCGCATGGCGCGCCGGGCAATCGAAAACGCGATGGGGCAACCGGACATGACCCGCGACGAGATGGTACAGGAACGTAAGGAGGAACTCGTGCGCGAGGCGCGCCTCACCCTGGATGCAATCCGCTCCCTGGCCGCTCCGGGCGTTCCGGACCCCTGGGTTGATCCCGCGACCCTGACGCGAGCGGTCGCCCTGGGCGTGTTGGACGCGCCCCAGTTGCGCAACAATCCCTACGCGCCGGGGAAGATTGTCACCCGTATTGACGAGCGCGGCGCGTGTGTGGCGGTTGACCCGCAGAGCGGGCGTCCGTTGAGCGAGGCGGAACGGTTGAGGGGGGTGGTTGGTTAGGAACTTCTGTGTCAAAGGAGGAGGAAAAAATGACTTCTGTCACGCGGTATACCGTGATCGGCGCCGGCCATGGTGGAAAGGCCATGGCAGCACATATGGCGTTGATGGGCCTGGATGTGACGTTGTATAACCGCACGCCGGAGAACGTGGCCGGGATCAAACGGCGCGGCGGTATCGAGTTGGAGAGTTACGCCGATGGGCCGCACGGATTTGGCAAATTGCGCCTTGTCACTTCGGATATGGGCGAGGCATTGGCGGCCGCGGACGTGATTATGGTCGTTGTCCCCTCTACGGCGCATGCTTCCATCGCCCGCAAGGCTGCGCCCCACCTGCGCGATGGACAGATCGTGGTCTTGCATCCCGGTCGCACCGGCGGAGCGATTGAGTTTCGCAAAGTGATTCGGGATGAAGGTTGCCGGGCGAACGTCATCGTTGCCGAGACGGAGACGTTCATCTACGCCAGCCGGTCGGAGGGGCCGGCGCAGGCGCGTATTTTCCGCATCAAGGATGCTGTTCCTCTGGCGGCGCTCCCCGCAACGGACACCCCGCGCGTGCTGGATGTGCTGCGCGAGGCGTATCCACAGTATATTGACGGCGTGGATGTGCTGCATACGGGGCTAAACAACATGGGCGCTATTTTCCACCCCGCCCTAACTCTGTTGAACGCAGGATGGATCGAGGCCACGCATGGGGATTATCAGTTTTATATTGACGGCGTGACGCCTTCCGTGGCGCGCGTCCTGGAAGTGCTCGACCGTGAGCGCGTCACGGTCGCTTCGGCGATTGGCATCCGCGCCCGCACCGCGTTGGAATGGCTGAAACTGGCCTACGATGCCACCGGGGAGAATCTCTACGATGCGATCCATAATCAGCAAGGCTACTACGGTATCAAAGCGCCTCCCTCCTTGAATCATCGCTATATCTTTGAGGACGTGCCGATGAGCCTTGTGCCGATCGCAGCCCTGGGGAGGCGTTACGGTGTCTCCGTGCGCGCCATGGAGAGCATTATTCGCCTCGCAAGTATCGTCCATCGCACGGACTATTGGCGTCGTGGGCGTACCCTGGACAAATTGGGCATCGAAGAGTTCAGCGTCAGTGAGTTGACACACTTTGTGCGCGAGGGAGCGGTGTTGGTCGGGTAAAATAGCACCCTAACGTGCAGGACGCGATGTGACGGGCGACGCGGGTCCTCTCGAAACAATATCAAATTCTTTTCAGGAGTGTGTTATGAATTTCGCCATGTGGCGTAAGGCCTTAGAGGTTATCCCGGCGGTCTCCAAAGAGGAGTGGGACCGCCTGGACGTGATCTCGCGCTGGTTGATTGCCTCGCGCGCGGCGGTGCTGGTCATGACGTTCCTCTCTGCCGCGCTGGCGGGTCTCTTCGCCTGGCGCGACCATGCTTTTCATGTTGTCCCCTGGCTGGTCCTGGTTTTTGGCCTGCTGATGGCGCACGCCGCGAACAACCTCTTCAACGATTTCACCGATTACGTGCGCGGCGTGGACGAGGACAACTACTTCCGCACCATGTACGGGCCGCAACCGGTCGCTCATGGACTGATGACGCGGCGTGAACACCTGACGTACTTCGCCGTGACCGGCCTCCTGGCGCTCGCGGCAGGCCTTTATCTGATGTGGTACCGCCACTTCGAGCCGACGGCCTGGCTCTTGCTCGCCCTGGGCGCTTTCTTTGTCCTCTTCTACACCTGGCCGCTGAAGTACATCGCCCTGGGCGAGGTGGCCGTGCTGCTTGTCTGGGGGCCGCTGATGATCGGCGGAGGCTATTATGTCATCACCGGTCACTGGGATTGGATGGTGGCCTTTGCCAGCCTGCCCTATGTCCTGGGAGTCACGACGGTGATTTTCGGCAAGCACATTGACAAGTATCTGGTTGACAAAGAGAAAGGCATCCATACCCTGCCGGTGCTGATCGGCGAGAAAGCCTCTCGCTATGTAGTCTTGGCGATGATGGTCGCTTCTTACCTGCTGACGTTTGTCCTGATCGCCGTCCGCTTCTTTACACCGGTGATGGCTCTCGTGCTGTTTGCCCTCCCCACGTTGCGACAGGTCTTCCCGCGCTTCCTGGAGCCGAAGCCCGCCGAACGCCCGGCCGATTTCCCAGAGGGACAGGGCGGCTGGCCGCTCTACTTCGCGCCGTTGGCCTTCTGGAACAACCGCTCTTTTGGGGCGCTTTTCGTGCTGGGATTGATCCTGGATGTCCTCCTGCGTGTGTTCGTGCCGGGGTTCTGGGTGTAGCGTTTCAGCGCGAGGTATCGCGTCGAGCGGAGGCCGAAGGCCGCAGTCGAGACGCCGCGCTTCGACTACGCCGCCTTGTGGCGGCTCCGCTCAGCGCGAGGTATCGCGTCGAGCGGAGACCGGGCCGCAGTCGAGGCGAAAACGTTAAAATGCCCGACAGTCCACCTGTCGGGCATCGTTGTTCTTCTGGTTTGAGCCTCCTTGCGAGGCGCTGTGAGCGGTTATTTCAGAAGAGAGGGGATCTCCTCAGGGTGTTTGGCGACGCGTACACCGGCCTCTTCGAGGGCCTTGATCTTCTCGGCAGCGGTGCCCTCGCCGCCCTCGATGATTGCACCGGCGTGTCCCATGCGTTTGCCGGGAGGCGCGGTCTGTCCCGCGATGAAGGCGACCACCGGTTTCGTCATGCGGGAGGCGATGAATGCGGCGGCCTTTTCCTCGTCCGTGCCGCCGATTTCGCCGATCAGGACGACTTTCTCGGTGTGTGGGTCTGCTTCGAACATTTCCAGGACGTCAATGAAACTCGTCCCGTTGACCGGATCGCCGCCGATACCCACACAGGTGGTCGCACCCATCCCTTCTTGCTTGAGGGCGTAGAGCACCTCGTAGGTCAACGTGCCGGAGCGCGAGACCACGCCAACGTTGCCGGGGATGGCGATGTTGCCGGGGATGATACCTACCTTCGCTTCCCCAGGCGTAAGCAGGCCGGGGCAGTTCGGGCCTACCAGGCGGACGCCTTTCTGGTCCAGGTAGTTGCGTACCCGCATCATATCCTGGATGGGGATGCCTTCGGTGATGCACACGATGAGGGGGATGCCGGCGTCGGCAGCCTCGTACATCGCGTCGGGGGCGAAACGGGCCGGGACGAAGATGACCGAGGCGTTTGCGCCGGTCGCTTCAACAGCGATCTTGACCGAATCGAAGACGGGGATTTTGCCGTCCAGCACCCACTCGCCGCCTTTGCCGGGGGTCACGCCGGCGACCACGTTGGTGCCGTAGGCGACCATCTGGGTGGTGTGGAAGAGACCTTCCTTGCCGGTGATGCCCTGGACGAGGAGGCGGGTGTTCTTGTCAACCAGGATGCTCATGCCTGTCCTCCTTTCGCCGCGGCGACGGCTTTTTGCGCTGCTTCGGTGAGCGTCTCGGCGGTGAGCATGTCCGCTTCGGAGAGCAGTTGGCGGCCCTCCTCGGCGTTTGTCCCGACCAGGCGGACGACCATGGGGACCTGCGGTTTGACCTCTTCCAGCGCGGTCAGGATGCCTTTGGCCACCTCGTCGCAGCGGGTGATGCCGCCGAAGATGTTGAAGAGCACGGCTTTGACGTTGGGGTCGGAGAGGATGATGCGCAGCGCGGCGGCGACTTTCTCTGCGCCCGCCCCGCCACCGATATCGAGGAAGTTAGCCGGTTCGCCACCGAAGAGTTTGATGATATCCATCGTGGCCATGGCCAGGCCGGCGCCGTTGACCATGCAGCCGATGTTCCCGTCCAGTTGGATGTAGGAGATACCGTATTTGCGGGCTTCGGTCTCGGCGGGGGCTTCCTCGTCCACATCGCGCATTTCGGCCAGGTCGGGGTGGCGGAAGAGGGCGTTATCATCAATCAGCATCTTGCCATCCAGGGCGAGCAGCCGCTCATCTTTGGTGATGACGAGGGGGTTGATCTCGGCCAGGGTGGCGTCGCTGCGGGTATATGCCTGCCAGAGGCCATGGGCGATTTTTCCGAAATCGCGCCAGTGTTCACGCGGCAGATCAATGCCGGCTGCGATGTAACGCGCCTGGTAGTCGCGCAGACCAAGCAGGGGGTCAATGTGGACGCGGATGATTTTCTCCGGCGTTTCGCGGGCAACTTCTTCGATGTCCACGCCACCGGCGGCGGAGGCCATGAGCACGGGCTTGCGGGCGGCGCGATCGTTGGTGATGCCCAGATAGATTTCCTGCTTGATGTTGGCGGCTTCGTCTACCAATACTTTTCGCACCGGTAAGCCTTTGATTTCCATGCCCAGGATTTGGGTGGCGAGTTCCTCGGCCTCTTCGGGGTTCTTTGCCAGGCGAATCCCGCCTGCCTTGCCGCGCCCGCCGACCAGCACCTGGGATTTAATGACCACGCGGCCACCCAGTTCCTCGGCAATTTGCCTTGCCTCGCCTGCGGTAGCCGCGACCCGTCCCTTGGGGATGGGGACGCCGTATTGGGCGAAGATTTGTTTCGACTGATACTCGTGTAATTTCATGTAGTTCTCCAGTAGCGAAGATTTGCCTGCCGACCGGGTAGGACGGCGCAATTATACCACCGGCCTGTTTTGTCACACTGCGCGGGGATCTCGCCTCGCTATGGCAGGGTAAAGCGCATTACACGCTGGTTTTCTGCATCGGTGACCCAGATGTGCCCT